>CAYQOZ010000008.1:0-33413 GCA_964419355.1 uncultured Candidatus Cloacimonadota bacterium
TGGAGCTGGCAATGTTATGAACGATGCCGATGGTGGTGGTAATGAATATGTAGAAATTGTTCTAACTTCAGAACCTTATGACTGGTATGCTGCTTATTTTATTAGCGGAGAAGTTCCATTACCAGTAACACTTACAGATTTTGCCACTATTTTTGCGGGTGAATTTGTAACTATTTCTTGGACTGTTGAATCTGAAAGTGCAATTAGTAAATATAACTTGTATCGTGGTGAAACAGCTGAAATTTTACTTTATAGCGTAGATGCAACAAACGAATCTTCGCAGCACACTTATACATGCGAAGATGCTGAGGTTGTAGCTGGTGAAACTTATACTTATTGGTTGGAATCTGTTGGAGAAGATGGATCATCTGTAATTTACGATCCAACATCGATAGATATTCCTGAAGTAGAAGACGAAGAATTTGATACAGAATTTTTTGGAACACTCAATAATGCAACAAGTTCTCCATCTATCAAATTCAGTATTGGTACAGGCGAAACAGCTACACTCACAGTTTACAATATTAAAGGTGAAGTTGTTGAAACTAGAAATTACAGCGAAGGAAAAGAACAGATACATTATGTTACTCCTCTTTCATCAGGTGTATATTTCTATAAATTCTCAACAGAGAATTTAAACGAAACTCGTAAAATGATAATTCTTAAGTAATATTAAGAATGTTGAAAAACCGCTTCGCAAGAAGCGGTTTTTTTTGTGCTTCAAAAAAAGATATAACAATTTTTTCGGGAGATGAGTAAATTGTTAGTTTGGACTTGACACATTGAAATCTATTTTATTACTAACCTTTGGAAATTTGGAAAAATTCCAACAAAAAAAATGAGTTTAAGGAAAACCAAATGGCTTTTGTTCACTTGCATAATCACACGCAATATAGTTTGTTAGATGGTGCTTGTCGCATCGATAAAATAATTGACAAAGCAGTTGAATTTGGAATGCCAGCTGTAGCTATAACGGATCACGGCAATATGTTTGGAGTGATAGATTTTTACAAAAAAGCGGAAGATAAAGGCATCAAACCAATAATCGGAATTGAAGCTTACATAATCAATCACGAATTTGAAGACAAAGAAGCAAAAAAAGATATTCGACATCATTTGGTTCTTCTCGCAAAAAATTTGAAAGGTTATGAAAACTTGATGAAATTATCTTCCCAAGCCTATTTGGATGGATTTTATTACAAACCACGCATCAATAAAAAAATGATTGCCAAATATTCTGAAGGGATAATTTGCTTAACTGCTTGCCTAAAAGGGGAAATTCCAAGTTTACTGCTGAAAGAAAAAAATGAGGAAGCAGAAAAATCTGTAATGTTTTTTAAAGAGATATTCAAAGACGATTTTTATATTGAAATTCAGAATCATAACATTGAAGATGAAAAAATGGTAACACCAAAACTTATAGAATTAGCACAAAAAACAAACACTCAACTCGTGGTAACAAACGATTGTCATTACATCAATAAAAAGGATGCAGAAGCTCACGATGTGCTGATTTGCATCCAAACAGCTAAATCTCTTTCCGATCCAGATAGGATGAAATATAATACCGACCAGCTATATTTCAAATCGGAAGAAGAGATGCGGGAACTTTTTCCAAACCAAAAAGAGGCTTATGAAAATACCATCAAAATTGCCGATAAAATTAATTTAAAATTGGCTTACAATGAAATTTTATTCCCAAAAATTGATATTCCAAGTGAATACGCAAATTCAAAATCCTATCTGAAATATCTGTGTTATGAATCTGCCAAAATAAAATATAAAGATATGACCGACGAAACGAAGGAACGAATCGAATATGAACTTTCTGTGATTAATAAAATGGGATATAACGACTATTTTCTAATCGTGAAAGATTTTTGTGATGCGGCTCGAAAAATGGATGTTCCGGTTGGTCCTGGGCGAGGTTCCGCAGTCGGAAGCATGGTCTCTTATTTGCTTGATATAACGCAAATTGAACCGCTAAAATATGGGCTTTTCTTTGAAAGATTTTTGAATCCGGACAGAATTGGAATGCCAGATATCGACATCGATTTTTGTGCAGAAGGAAGGAATAAAATATTAGATTATGTTGTGAATAAATATGGTCGTGAAAGTGTAGCTCAAATTATAACTTTTGGAAAATTAGGTGCAAAATCTGTAATCAAAGATGTAGCTCGCGTGATGGATGTTCCGGCTGCAACTGCTAACGAAATCACCAAAACTATTCCCGGAACTCCCAAAATTACTTTAGAAAAAGCACTCAAAGAATCTCCCGATTTTGTGAAAAAAATGCAGGAAAATGATGTAAATGCTTCAATTCTTACCTATTCAAAAACTTTAGAAGGATTGATTAGGCACACCAGTGTTCATGCCGCCGGAGTTGTGATTGCTCCAGGAGATTTAAGTAATTATGTTCCTTTGGCTACCAGCACAAAAAAGAGTGATTTGTCAGTTTTGGTTCAATATGAAGGAAAATGGTTAGATGATTTAAAAATGTTAAAAATGGATTTTTTGGGATTGAAAACTCTTACCTTGATTAAAAAAACAGTTGAGTTAATAAAACAATCCCAAAATATTAAAATTGATATTAATAATGTTGATTTAGCAGATAAAGAAAGTTATGAATTACTTTCAAAAGGGCAAACAGATGGTGTTTTTCAATTTGAATCTGCTGGAATGAAAAAATATCTTACCAGCTTAAAACCAAATAAATTTGATGACCTTATTGCGATGGTGGCACTTTACAGACCGGGTCCAATGCAATTTATCGATACTTTTATAAAAAGAAAATATGGTCGCGAAAAAATTTCTTATGTCCATCCTCTCACCAAAAATGCTCTACAAGAAACTTATGGTGTTACGGTTTATCAAGAACAAGTTATGCAGATAGCTCGCGAAATGGGTGGTTTGAGCGGTGGAGAAACAGATACATTGAGAGAGGCAATTAGCAAGAAAAAAAATAAAACGATGAAAAATCTTAAAATTAAATTTGTGGAAGGCTCTTCACAAAACGGAGTTAAAGCACACATTATCGAAAAAATTTGGACAGATTGGGAAAATTTTGCAAATTATGCTTTTAACAAAAGTCACGCAACAGCGTATGCTTATGTTGCTTTCCAAACTGCTTTTTTGAAGGCTCATCATCCGGTTGAATTTATGGCGGCTTTGCTTTCATTGGAAGATACTCCTGCTAAAATTCCATATTTTATAGGTGAATGTAATTCGATGAATATCGAAGTTTTACCACCAAATATAAATTCCAGCGAGTGTGAATTTATGGTTCGAAAAAATAAAATTTTATTTGGACTTAAAGCGATAAAGAATGTTGGGATTTCAGCTATTGAACCAATATTGAAAGAGCGAAGCAAAAATGGAAAATATGAGAATATCTTTCAATTTGCCTCCAGAAATGATGGAATGGATGTGAATAAAACGAGCTTGGAAAGTTTTATTTGTTCCGGTGCAATGGATGAATTGGAAGGAAATCGTGCCCAAAAATATGATGCAATTCAAAAAACATTGGAGTATGCTTCTGGTGTTCAAACAGAAAAAAAACGAGGACAAATAACGCTATTTGAATCTTTTAGCTCCAAAGATGAAGATTCAGATTATCTTCCAAAATTAACCGAAAATCACGAATGGAGTTTGAATAGAAAATTAAAAGAGGAAAAACAAGTTTTGGGATTTTATTGGTCGGGTCATCCACTAAATAAGTATGGAAAATCGCTTGATATTTTGGTTAATGTAAATTCCGAAAAGGCTACTTTTAATCTCGATAAAGTTCCTCAAAACATTGCAATTGCCGGTATAGTTTCTGAAGTTTTGAAAAAAACAAATCGAAAGAAAGAGCCTTTTGCCATCATAACTTTGGAAGATATTAATGGTAAATTTGAAGTTCCTTTATTTGGGAAGGGTTTTGATCAGTATTTTGAACTGATGCAGGAAGGAGCAGAATTATTTATTATGGGGAAAAAATCTACATATACAAATGGAAGTGAAAATGTTCTGCGAATCGTTCCGAATAGAATTATCAAATTAGAAAATTTGCAAAAAGAACTTTCGGGAGATTTTTATGTAAAATTGAGTCAGAGTGCATTAACAGATGATTTTAGTGACAACTTGATTAATGAAATGAAAAATAATCCCGGAAAATTTGAGGTTCATTTCACAATTACTTCAGAAAAATTTAGTGAGTTGAAATTGCATTTTCGAAGGTTAAAAATATTTCCAAACGACAAAATTCTAAATATTTTAAAATCTGTAGAAAATATGAAACAAAGAGTAGATTTAAATTTCAAATGAAAAAAACAATTTTCACTCTAATATTTTTAATTATATTTTTAAATTTATCAGCTCAAAAATTGAATATTTTGGTTGATGAAAATAGATTTCTTGATGATTTTGGAAACACAATTTTAGAGATAAATTATCAATGCTCGTATAAAAATTTGCTTTTTTTTCAAACTGAAAAAGGATTTTCGGCAAAACTTGGAGTGAAATTCTCGTTAATGAAAAATGATGAAGTCGTTTACTCCGATGAATTTACAAATAGAGTTATTTTAAGTGAAGAGATAGCTATTCATTCAAACAGATATTTTTCTGATAAAATCAGCTTAACTCTTTCTAAAAGTGGTTTCAAAATTGAAGTAAATTTCATTGATATAAACTCTGGCAATGAGAAAGAATGGAACTCCAATTTTGAGATTTTAGAATCAGAAAATATTTTTAGTGATATCGAATTTTTGTCTGGTTTTGAAAAACCAGATTCTACAAATGTGAGTAAATTCCAAAAAAATGAAAAAATACATTTTATTAATCCGAGTCATATTTATACAGCCGGAATTGATGATTTTTTCATCTATTATGAAATGAACTTGACCGAAAAATTAATATTTTCAAAAAAAATAATAATCACCAAAAATGATAAAGAGATATTTAATAAAAATAGTGAAATAAAAGGGAAAAAATCGAAACAACAAATATACGAAAAAATAGATATTGATAAATTTAAAGAAGGATATTACGAAATTACCATAATTTTATTTGAGAGAAAATCTGGAAAATATTATACGATATCAGATTTTTTTAGCATAAAAGAACAGAGAATGAAAAATATTCAAATTTTTCCAGACATCGAGAAAGAATTTCTGCTCATAAAATATTTTATCAATACAAATAGAGTAAAAATCTGGAAAACTCTTACCAAAGTCGGAAAACAAAACTTCATAAAAAGATTTTGGGATACAAATAATGCGGATAATCATAATTTTCATAATTTAATTAGAGAACGAGTTCAATTTGCCAATAAAAATTATTCTGCTTTCAAAAATGGTTGGCAAACTGACCGAGGAAGAATTTATATTAAATATGGTGCTCCGGACGAAATCGTGAAAAAAGAGACAGGATTATACACAAAATACACCCAAAAAAAATACCAAATTTGGAAATACAGAACGCATAATTATTACACATTTATATTTTTTGATTTATATGCAAACGGTAGTTTTGATTTGATTTATTCCGATTATGATGAGGATGAAATTAGCATTTCTGATTGGAAAAATTATTTAGGAAAAGATTTTGATTCAAGCTGGCTTCAATAGTTAAGAAAATTCTGGAAAGAATGCATCTTCAAAATGATGTAGAAGATTTTTGTTTTTTTTAATGATTACTGTGATAACATCAAATCTGGCGGAATTGTCTTCATATTGAGGATTCAATTGTAGAAAATAATAAGCAGTATTGATGATTTTTTTTTGCTTTGATAATGAGACACTACTAAGAGCGGATTCAGTATTTGAGGAGCGGGTTTTTACTTCGGTAAAGACCAAAACATCATTATCAAGTGAGATGATATCAATCTCACCGTATTGTGAAAAAAAATTATGTTTCAAAATTTGATGTTTCTTTTCAGTTAGCAAATTTAAAGCTAACTTTTCACCCCAAACACCTTTTTGTTTATTATTTCTTGACATATTTTGCACAAAAAAATAGCAGGAAATGCAGTCAAATTAAATTTTATAATAAATAATTTCGGAGGATGTTATGAAAAAAGTGTTGTTGTTGTTGATTCTCATTAATCTGGTGGGATTGTTATTTGCGAGTTATATCCAATTAGGTTTTACGGAGAAATACTTGATTGAAGTTCCAACTGCACATATTCCAACTGCAAAAATATTTGAAGTTGATAATATGAATTTTTTTGGTGTTAAACATGATACACTAATGATTAATCATATCTTTTCACTAAAATATGGAGCCAGCGATAAATTTGAATTTTCTCTTTTTCTACGTGGCAAAGACTATACAGTTGATGGATATTTTCCAGATTCTCTTTATACCCAAAAAAAATACAATGATGAATTGGTTAGCCTGAACGTAAAATATTCTTTTTTCAAAGAGACTATTAAAAATCCGGCAATGGCGGTTGGGATTGTTGGTATAGAAGGAGCAATTAAAGAAGTATTTGATTCAAGTAAAAAAGAGGCTTGGGCTCCATATCTCGTTTTGAGTAAATCATTTTCTATAAAATCAGTCAAATCCATTATTCACTTTGGTAACGGACAAGGTGAATATTTCCATTCGTTTTCTACTTACGACAAATATTTTCTTGGTTTTTTCGGTGGATTATCGGTTTTTATTAATGATAATATAACTTTGTCAGGAGAAGCACGAGGTGCGAATTTAAATGCTTGTGCTGTTTATGAGTGGGATAAAATTAGTTTGAAGGGTGGATTGGTTCATTTTGAAGAAATAATAATGGGTGATACAAAATCTGGTTTCACATTTTTCTTGAGTTTCAAATACACGATAGATCATTTTGCTAAACAAGCAAAAAATAGACAGCAAATAATACAACAAAACATAGTTCCATCCACAGATAACTCTGATCAACTTCTTTTGGATGAGCTAAAACAAATTCAAGAAGAAAGAAAAAAATCTGAGAAAGAATTAGAAGAGCTTCGTAAACTTCTCGAAGAGTAAAATGAAAAAGTTTTTTGTAGCGATCATTTGCTTGACCGCATTTTCTCTCTTTTCACAAACCAAAACCAGTATTGTGATTCGTCAGATAAATGCTGAAAAACTTCTTCTAAAAGAGCAACAGAAGGAGTTAGAAAAATATGCGGATCTTTTGGAAGAACGAAAACAAATTAATTCGTTAATTTCCCAAAATAAAACTAAAAAAGTTATAAAATTATTTACAAACCAAACCAAAATAATTGATAAATATCTCAAGAAAAACCAAGTAGAATCCGCAAATGCAAAATTTAATAGAGTGAAAATTATTTTTCAAAAAGCGGATTTTTTGGAAGATTTACTTTTGTATTACAAATCGAAAATAGTATTTGCAGAAGGTGAAAATGAGGTTGCTACAAAATTATTGCAACAATTAATTACTGAATATCCCAATTCAACGAAACGCGATTTTGCGATTGTTAAATTGGAAAACATCTATTTTCAAAATGGATTAAATTGGGAATATATTGAAATTTACAACCAATCTAATACCGAAAAAACAGAGTTACAAAAATATCATTTTGCTCACTGTAACTACAATATCGGAAATATCGAAGATGCAAAAAAGATTTTTCAAGGTTTGACAAAAACGAAAAAATTTGGCTTTCGTTCGGAATCGATGTTGGCTTTGATTTCCTATTTTTCGGAAGGTGCAGATAAGGCAATCGTAGAATTTCAAATTTTAGAAAATAAAAACAAAGCAACCAAAACACCGCATTATTACTTTATTTTGCTCTCATTGGCTCGTCTTTTTGCTGATAAAAATGAATCTGAAAAATCACTTGAGTATTATGATAAATATTATCAATTGCAACTGGAAAATGTTGGTGCTGAAGTGTTGTATGAGATTGCTTCACAGTATAAAAATGTCAAAAACTACGATATGGCTCTAACCTATCTTCGTCGCATTATAAAAGTTCCACAAAAGACAAAATATTTTGCACCTGCAAAATTTCTTATTGCAATGATAGAGCACGAATTGGGAGATTATGATTCCGCAGAACAACATCTTGATGATGTGATTTTGCCGAATGAAGAATTTTTGGCAACGCTCACTTCGAAATATGATTTACTGAATGAATATAATCGATTACGAAAAAAAATAGTTGCAGATTCAGCTGACATAAATTCCCAAAAACAGTTAGCGGAAGTGGAAAATAAATTGGAAACTATGAGCAGAGCAATAAAAGATTATTATACCGAATTGGACTCTGCGAGTGTGCAAACTTTGCAAGAATTGGAAACGGAATATTTACATTATTGCGAGACGATTACCGATATGGAAGCGGTAATCGAATTAAAAAAAACAACGCAAAATACAGAATTGTTGCCAATTATTGATGAAACAATAGAAAAAGATGAAACTTCCTTGTTAATTCTCCAAATAATGAAATATTTAGCAAATGCAAAAAATATCACCAATATTGATTATCAAATTGCTAAAGCTCTTGCTTCGGAACGAATTTATGAGGAATCGCTTCTAAATATGTGGACGCAAATTGAACAAACAGCAAAGTTGAAGAATGCGGATGAAATCTTTGTTTTTGCTAAAAAATCAAAGAATTTAGTTCAGAATAATATTCAATCTCTCGACTTAATCGCAAAATATAAATTCAATCCGCAAATGAGTGACGAACTTAGTGATGTTATCAAGATGCAGGCAGAAAATATCGAGAAAAACAAAAAAGATTTATTGGTATTACGAGATGATGTTTTGAATAATCTCAATAAGAAAATTGCCCAAAAATTAGAGAAAAAGAAAAATGTTTTATCAGATGAATTTGAAGAAATTAAAATTTTGTATCAGCAATCAATTGCAGCTATCAGTGATTATATTGGTAGAGAGAATGTAGAAGGTTCACTTACTTTGTTAGATGTTCTTTTCAAGAAATCGCAAAAAATGGATGAAGAATATGAGAGACTAAAGGAGAATAAAAAACAAGATGAATAAGCTAAAATTTGCCTTCCTATTTTTGTTTTCTATCCACCTTTTTGCTCAAAATAGCAATCAACTTGAAAATAAATTTGATGAAAAAATGGACTATAAACGCAAAGTTTATGAGAGAACTTCCAAATTTATTGAGCAAAATCCAAACTCCCCCGGAATTGCTGGACTTTATTTCAATTTAGCAGAAATGAGCACAGAAATAGATGTGGATAATCCCAAAAAGATTGCTGAATTTTATCAAAAAGTATTGGAGCACGACCCAAATTTTGTCTATCAAGATGTTGTTTTATATAATATTGGATATTTTGTTTTTGAAGCGAAGAAAAACGAACGCGACAATGCAAGATATCAGAATATAAGTTTGGTAATTAATTGGCCAGATTCGTTGCGACTTTCCGAAGCAAAATTGCAAACTTCGATTAATTCGTATAAATCAATTGAGGAAAATTTTCCTTATTCAGAATATCATTCACAAGCACTATATTGTTTGGGTTCGGTCTATTTTGAATTGGCTATCGATTCTCGAAATCCGCAAGAATATTACGAAAAAGCATTATATTATTTTGGACTTGTGGCGAACAAAAAAGGTGATGAATTGCAATATCACGGCTTATTTCAAAGGGGTTGGACATATTTTACAAGTGGAAATTTTATTGCTGCGATAGATGACTTTACCAAAATTCTTGAAATCATTAACAACAATTCCTTGAGAATGGGAAAGATGTTTTTTGAGGCAGATGCTATCGAAAATATGGCATTTAGTTTGAGTGAATATGACACCGATTTTGTGGAACAATCGATTGCGGCTGAAAAAGCACGAGAAATATTTTCCAGTTTTGTAAGCGAAGAATATGGCAGAAAAATTATTTTAGAAGCGATTGATTTGAAATTAGAATTAAACGCACCAATGCAAGCGATAGACCTTTACAATGCTCTTATTGACATTTATCCACGAAATATAAATTGTCCTAATTACATCGATTCAATCATTACAATTTATAAGAGATTTTCTTCGATGACGCGTAATAATGTGTCTGCGAAAGATTTGATTATTAAAGAAAATAAACGAATTCGTGAAAATTTTACAACTCAATCAGAATGGTTTATCGAAAATAGCGAGAAAGATATTTCATCTCAATTGGCATTAATTAGGCAAAGTT
Organism: uncultured Candidatus Cloacimonadota bacterium; assembly: GCA_964419355.1. Classification (GTDB taxonomy): domain Bacteria; phylum Cloacimonadota; class Cloacimonadia; order Cloacimonadales; family TCS61; genus TCS61. The sequence goes on from CAYQOZ010000008.1 coordinate 10,129, forward strand.
ATGAATTTATTGCACCGAAATATTATAATAAATTTGTTGCCTCAAATGATGAAAATGATTTTATTAAATTTGAAAAATTAGTTGATGAATTTTGTAAATATGACCTTTTTGAAGATGATTTTGTCAAAGAGAAGAAACAAGAATTTCGTAAACAAGTGGTAGAATTGGCTCTGCATCTTGCTGAGTTTTCTCAGAATCCGCTTCATTATTTTAATGTCATAAAAAGATATCGCAATTTTAATTCCGTTTATCCAAATCATGAAAAATTGTTCGATTTCAAGGAAAATATTTTCATTTGTCAGGAAACTATTTACGACTTGTTACTTCCAAATATCGAAGAAGAAATATTTATCGACACTTTGCAGAATATTGTTTTAGATAAATCTGGGTTAGATTCGCTCTATATCGTGGCGAGCACAGATTATGAAAATTTACTTTCAAATGCGAAATTGAATAAAGATAGAAAATTGGAAAAAATCAGAACGATTTATAAACGTGCAAATATTCGTTTTGACCGCAATGATTTGGATTCAGCATTTGTTGATTTTGATAAATTGTTGGAGCTAAAAATAGAGAAAGAGATCAAAAAAATATGTTATGTAAAAAAAGCAGAAATTAGTGAAAAAAGAGAAGATTTTGCTTCTGCTGAAAAATTTTACAACAAAGCAGCAAAATATTCATCAAAATCAGAAAAAAAGAATTTAGAGCAAAATGCTCTTGCTTCCATCAGTTCTGCCGCAGAAAGTTTATTGAAAAAAGGTGATGCAGAAATCGCCGCGACTGAATACCTTCGTCTGGCAAAAGAGCTGAAAAAAAATGAGTTAGATAAAAGCATTGCTTATCTGCTTCGTGCCATAAAAGTTTATAAAAATATTGGCAATTATCCCAAAGCAATTGAGTTATATTTGCAAATTGCTTCATACAAAGAGATAAAAAATGAGATGCTCGCAGCCTTTAAGGGAGCGTGGAGCATTACTGATAGTTTGGCAGAAAATTCGGATTCTTTATCAAATCAAGTTGTGGAATATTGGCAACAAAGCGAGAAATTGCGAGAAAAATTCATTAAAAAATATCCCAATTCAAATGAAGCCTATATTTTGCGTCGTCAAATTATCGGTTTTTACGAAAATGAACAATTTAATGATAAAGAAAAAGCAACAAAAATGTATCTCAAACTTCATGAAGATGCCGATGAATTGAATATTGGCGATGATTCAAAAGAACAAATATTTGCAAAAGCGATTTTAATTAATGAAGAACTGGGCAATGAAAATGAGATGATTGATTTGATTATTCAGTTTGAAAAAATGTATCCAAATTATTCCGCAACAGAAGGTTTGGTGAGCAAAATTGCAAATATTTATATTGCTCACCAAGATGTCGATGCTTTGATGCATTTTGAAAGAATGTATCCGCTTAATCCTAATGCAGATGTGGCTTTACGAAATGTCGCAAATATCTATTTGGATAGCGGTGATACCGATTTGATGCTCGAATTTCAGCGTAAATATCCCAATCATGATGCGGTTGAAATATTGCTTAATGAAGTCGCAAAATTGTATAATGAGAGTGGAGATGTTGCCAAAATGCTCAGCTTTGAAAAGGAATTTCCAAAACATTCTGCATCATTGGAACTTTTGAAAACGGTTGCACAAATTTATTCCGAAAATGATGAAGAAGAAAAATTGGAGGAACTTGCACGCGTCATCAAAAAAATAGATCCAAATTTTGATCTTCTAAGACAGCTAGCCATCAATAAACTGACGGAAATTAGTTTGGAAATAGATTCTCTTTTTACAGCCGAAAAATATCCAATGTTATTGGAAAAAATTGAAGAGTTCAAAATAACCGATAATCATTATCGCAAAGATGACATCGAATTAGATTTAACTGACTATTATGTGAGATACGAATATTTTATTAATTATGTAGATTTTTATGATAGATTTACAGAAAAATTAAATTCGTTTCAAACTGATTTTTTAGATGCATCTCCGCAAGAACTTTTGCGCGTGAATGAATTAACAGAGTGGAAAAAACATCTAAATAGTGGTGCTAGTAGAGTTGCAAAATTAACAGAAAAATGTGATCGATATAGCGAAGAGATGATTGCTCTAATAAAAGAGGGTGCGACCTTCCAATTGAAAACGGAAGAAAAAACAAAAGCACTATACTACGTTGCCAAAGTTTATGATTATGGTATGGAAATTATTCTAACACAAATGACAAAATTCATCAATGTATCAAATCAGCTAAATGCAGGTGAGATAGCACAAAATCCAGTTACTCAGAAACAATGGAAAGCAAATGTGTGGAAAAAGGCACAAGAATTTGCGATGGAATTTAAGAAAAAATCTTATAGATATTATGATTATTTATTGAGAAACTTTTTTGATGATACTGATTATTCCGATGAGTGGACAAATTTAGCGTTAGATAGATTAATTGAGTGGAAACAGCGTTCTCCAAAAATTTATATTTACACGCAAACTAATTCTGAATGGTTACAAAATAACATTCAAATTGATGATATTGATTTTGCTGTGGAGATTGATTCACTTTGGGAAAATGTAATTGAATTGCAAACTTCGGCAATTATAGATTCTGCAAAAAATATTGAAATTTCAAGTAGTTTCAAAACATACTTAATTCGTGATTTTGAGAGCGTTATAAAACCAGAAAAAATTACAGTCAATTATGCTTATCAGGCACCAATCGATGTCTATTTGAACGGTGTTAAGCTGGAAAAAGAACACACAATTCAAGATACATTAAAAGATGAATTTCAATTTAGTTGCAATTCTATTCATCATCTCCAAAATGGAAAAAACACGATTATCCTCGCAATAAATAGAGATTCTGCTTCGAGTGATACAACTGAATTTGCCGCTAATTTTGTGATGCAATATGATGAAGAAAAATATACTTTTGCACGATCTACTGAAAAGAAAGTTTTATTTTCAGATTTTTCGTGGCTGACGAAAACTAATATTGTGTCAGACTCAGTTTTTGCACCAGATTCAACTTGGGCTGTTGCGGACAGTGCAAAATTTTCTTTCTACAAAAATCAGATGTTCGGGATGCAAGATACAAAGGCAATGGAAATTTGGTCATCAAAAATTGATACGACAAAGTCCCAAATTGTATATTTTGCGAAAGAGTTCAATATTGATACAGAATTTGTGAGTGCATCTGCAAAATATATTGGGCAAAAAACGGTTTCAATTTGGATAAATAAAGAAGAAATTGTTTTAAACCAAAATATAGTTTTCGATAAAAGATTAAACCAAGTTCAAGCTCAAAATGTCGAAATTACTCAGCTTAAAAAAGGTAAGAACACTGTGTTTGTAAGGGTTGACGGCGATGTGGCTTTCAAAGGTTTTATTTTTGAAATGGATTATGTTATTGAAAAAATAGATGAAACCATTGACAATAATTCTGAAGTTCCAAAAAGTGAAAGCGGTGGAGGAGAATGATGAAATTGAAATTGTGTATAATTTTAGCATTTGTTGCCGTTTCAAGTTTTGCTCAAAATCCAAAAGTCGATTTGGAAAAATTCAAGAACAAAAAGAAATTAGTAAGCGAAGAAACATCCGAAGTAACGGTAGAAATTCGCAAACCAAATAATGCGATGATGGTAGCACGAAAACGAACAAATTTGAGATTTAACACGAAAATAAATATTCGCGAAAGATTGATAAAATCAAATAAATTATTATATTAAGGAGAAAAAAATGAGTAAAAAATGGATGAAAGTATTGTTGATTGTGGTGTTTGTGTTGGGGGTTTGTTCTTTGTTGATAGCTGAAAATGATAATCAAAAATCGCTTCAAACTGAGCAAAAATCAGCTCAAGTGGATGAAAAAACTGACAAAGATATCACTAAAGAGAAGAAAGCAGGCGGAACTAATCTGGTCAAGATGTATATGGATGGTGGTCCATTTATGCACATTATTGCAGGACTATTTGTAGTAATGATTATTGTTGCATTGAGCAAATTTGTGAAATTGACAGTGAAAGAAAAAATTGACACAAAAAGTTTTTATCTAAAATTAAAAGGTTACATCGAAAATGGTCAAATTAACCAAGCTGTTGAAATTACGGGTCAGTTTAAGAAAACAACGATGGGATTCATTTTTTGGAGTGGATTGAAGGCTTTTCAAGATGCAAAAAAATCAAACAGAAAGGGTTTTGATTTGCAAAAAGATGTTCAAAATGCTTTTGATGAAGCTGGTTTGCAAAAAATTCCACACATCGAAGCGGGTCTCTTTTGGTTAGATATCATTGCACAAGTTGCTACATTGCTTGGTTTGCTTGGAACTATTTTTGGTTTGGTAGCTGCATTTGATGCACTCGCAAATGCACCAGAAAATTTGAAACAGAAAATGTTGACTGAAGGTATTTCACAAGCGATGGGAACAACTGCGTGGGGACTTTTAGTGGCTATTCCAACGATGTTTATAAAAGGTGCGTTACAAGCAAAAGCAGATAAAATCATTAACAATATTGATGAATATAGTGTGAAAATTATCAATAGAATTAGCTATACATTAGAGGATTAATAAATGGCTTATGGTCCATCGAAGTCCCGAAAAATATCAAAGAAAGAACCGAAAGAACCAAATTTGATTCCAATAATGAATTTGTTTATCGTGGTAATTCCGATGTTGATGACTATGATGGTTTCGGTTCATTTGGCTATGTTAGAGATTACTCTTCCAGTTCCAGAAGGTGGTGGCGGCGGACAAGAAAATACAGAACAAAAAGAGGAACCACCGAAAGAGATTGTCTTGGGTCTTTTTCCAAATAAGTTTGAAATTAATATTGAAGATGACGAAGACGTAATCCAAATACCAGTTCTTGATGATTCTACGGTTCCAGCACTTTATAATTACACAGAGTTGAATACCAAAATGGCAGAAGTTAAAAAGGAACATCAAAATCAGGAAACTGTAAAAATTATTCCCGACCCAAAGGTGAAATACGATACGTTACTTCGAGCAGTAGATATTTGCAAAAGTAATGGGTTTCCTAAAATTACATATTCCACCATTCTAAAGAAATTCTATCGTGCTGGAAAAAAGTAGGAGTTTGCAATGAAAAAAGCAAATATTTCTGTCAATCGTGGAAGAATTCAGCCGGGAGGTTCTCCGAGTCCCGTTAAGAATAAAGAGAAAGGCAAAAAGACCAAAGATTTGAACATTACTTCACTTATTGATATTTTAACTATTTTGTTAGTTTTTATGATTAAAAATGTCTCTATGGACGCCGCTCAAAAAAATGCACCTACAGGTATGACAATGCCGACAACATACAATAAAAATGAGCTTATTGAAAACGGTGATGCAGTGTTTGTTAAAATTTTTGCACCTAAAATAGAAAATGGTGAATTAATAGAAGGTAAAATTCTTTATGGTAAGGAAAATATTTTAGTTGGCACATTAGATGAATTTGTCTCAGATATTGATATTCAGAGAGTGCTTCTAAAATATTTGCAGTTGGAATCAAAACAAATCAGCAAAACGGTGGATAATGAAGGCAATAACAAAATACCGTGTTTATTGATACAAGCGGACAAAACCTTGGATTGTAAATACATAACGCAATTTATCAAATTTAGTGCGGGTGCATCTTTTGCTAATATTTACTTTTCCACAATTCATACACCCAATGCAGATGAAGTGCTCGGATTAATCGCAAATTCGTCTGAAACTACAGGAAATTAGGACGGATATTATGGCAGATAAAGTATTAAATTTAACGCTAAAATATCAGGGTAAACAACTCGACATTGCTAAATATAATAGAGACTTTACCAAAAAATTCGTTATAGGAAGTGATAAAAATATTTTCTGGCAAATTTTGGATAAAACATTTCCTTTGAAACATACATTTCTTACATTTTCTAAAGGAAAATATTTCATTCATTTGTTGAAAAATATGGCTGTTTCAATCCAAGAAAATGGTGCTGGATTACAACAGTCCGAAATAGAAAAGTATATCTCTAATAACAAGCTTACAATTTCTTCCAATACATCTGGAACGGTGGCATTTAGTGTGGATTGGGAAATTGAATACAAATTTGTGGAACCATATAAATATGTTCCAAGTAAAGAAGTATTGGCGGATGTAAAAAAATATGGAAGAAGGGAACCGATTTCTAATGAACAGAAATTCACAACTCTATTCTTGATTTTTGGATTGCTTTTTACTGCTATTGGACTTTATATTGGTTCAAAAAATTATGAACCTCCAGCAGAAATCACTTTTGCAGAACGCTTTCAGAAAGCAGAACAAGTAGCAACAAGAATGGAAGTGGAAGTAGAAGATGCAATTGATAAAGCAGAAGAGGATGTTCCTGAAGTTGATGTAACGAGTCGGCGTGCTGAAACAAAAGAGGCTGCAAAAGAAGCTGTAGAGCAAGCTCAAGAGGTGGTAGCGGCAGATTTTGAAGAACAGTTTGGATTAGGCTTTGATGAAAATATTACCGCTGACGATACTAGCATTGAAGGAGAAATTTTTGAAATTTCTCAAGTTTCCGATATTGTTGTGGTTACACAGGGTGGCGGAGCTGGCGGTTCCGGTGCTGGTGGCTCTGGAATTCCTGGTTCTGGAAGTGGATCTGGGATAGGCGGTTCTGGTTCTGGTGAGTTTGATTTTGGTTCAGGTGGTGATCTTTCTGGATTGGGAGATGGTGGCGGATTCGGAGATCTTAGCGGACTATCTGGAGGTAATTTAGAAGGCTTAGACCTCGGCGGAATTGGCGGCTTAGAGGAAATTGATATTAATAGTATTGCTGGAGAGATTGGAGGTTTAAAGACAACTAAAATCGAAAGCAAGGCTCAGCTACAGGCTGCAAAAAAACGATTTGTTGGTGTGAAAGTTGTCAAAGAAGAAGATATTGAGTTAGAAGAGGGCACATCTCAAGCAAAAACCGAATTTGCAAAAATAACTCAAATTGTTAACGCTTATCGTCCGCAAATCATTAAAATATATCGAGTTGAATCGATGAAATACGACCTATATGGAAGCGTTAATATTACGCTATATATCGAATCTGATGGTAGCGTGGTGGCAGTAGAATTTGCAAAAACTGAAGGTAGTAAATTCACAGATAAATTTCTTGAGATGATTCGTTCAGTTATGCTGAAGTGGAACATATCGGTAAAAGATTCCCAAATATTTGAGTTTAGACAAAAATTCGTGAAACAATAAATTAGGAAGCCCTCGATGGAGGGCTTTTTTTTATGAACTATTACAAAATAGCACTTCCCATAAAAATAGATAAATTGTTTACTTACAAATCACAAAAAGAAATTTGCAAAGGTTGTCGTGTGTTTGTCTCGTTCAATAATACTTTTCATACTGGCATTATTTGGCAAAAAGTGAATGCTTTAGATTCCAAAATAAAATATAAAGAGATAATTGAAGTAATTGATAAAAATCCAAAAATTCCAAAAGAATTATTGCAATTGGCAGAATGGATTAGTAGGTACTATCAGTGCAGTTTGGGAATCGCTTTATCGGCGATGCTGCCTTCGGCTTTCAATGTGCAAACACAATTGAAAATCAAAAAAATCAGTAATGAATTGATTGATAATAGAGAATTAAGGAAATTTTTGGAGCTAAAAAGTAGCAAAGAATGGATTGATTTGAAAGAGCTGAAAAAGCAAATTAATATTAATGCTCTTTCCAAATTATTAGAAGAGTTGGAACAAAAAAATATCATTGAAATTCAAAGAACATTTGATCTCAAAATTAAGAAAAAAATTGCCAATTATTTGGTTTTGAAAGAGGTAAAACAATTACCAGAAATGACAGAAAAACAGGAATTGATTTACCAAGAATTGAGGCAAATTGGCAACGATTTTCCGCTGGCAGAAATAGCAGAAAAATATACTTATTACATCATAAAAAAACTTCGTGATTTGAACCTTCTGAAAATTGTGCCACGAGAAATTAAAACTTTCAAAAATATTCTTCCACAAAAAAGAATGAAATTTGTCGTTACGCTGACAGATGAGCAACAGCAAGCTGTTCAAAAAATAAATTTAAAGCTTTCTCAAAATATTTTTTGCACATTCCTAATTTTTGGAATTACCGGTAGCGGAAAAACAGAAGTCTACATAAAAGCAATTCAAAAAACTTTACAAGATGGCAAAACTGCTTTGATGTTAGTTCCAGAAATTTCATTAACTCCGCAAATGGTGGAGCGATTTTTTAACGCTTTTGGAGAGGATATTGCCATTCTGCACAGTCATTTAAATGAGAGAGAAAAATGGGAACAATGGAATAAGATAAAATCGGGACAAAGCAAAATCGTGATTGGGGCACGAAGTGCCATTTTTGCCCCGCTGGAAAATATCGGAATTATTATCGTAGATGAAGAGCACGAAACTTCTTACAAACAGGATACAGCTCCGCGTTATAATGGCAGAGATGTAGCGATTGTGCGGGCAAAATTTTCAAATGCAACGGTTGTGTTAGGAAGTGCAACTCCATCTTTGGAAAGCTGGCATAATGCAAGTTTGGGCAAATATGAACTTCTCAAATTAACTAAGCGTCCTTTCAAAATCAAACTTCCAAAGGTTCAAATAATTGATATGCGGATTGAAGAAGATACGAAGCAGTTACTTTCTGCCAAATTAAAATCTAAAATCGAAAAAAAATTGGAACGAAATGAACAGATAATTTTGTTTCATAATAGACGAGGGCATTCGTCTTTTGTGCAATGCGTTTCGTGCGGAAAATTATTCAAATGCAATGATTGTGATATTAGCTTGAATTTCCACAGTCGAAACCAAAATTTGTTGTGCCATTATTGCGGAAAGAAAAAAGATATGCCCAGAAAATGCCCCGATTGTGGAAGTTATAAATTCAGTTTTGGAGCAGCTGGAACCCAGCAAATCGAGAAATATTTACAGATTATATTTCCAAATGCCAAAATCTTGAGGATGGACTCAGATTCTGCTCGAAAGAAAGATAGTTACGATTCTATGTTTGAAAGAATGAAAAGCGGAAACGTTGATATTTTGCTTGGAACACAAATGATTGCCAAAGGTTTGGATTTTAAAAACGTAACTTTAGTCGGTGTAATTTTGGCAGATATTGGATTAAATATTCCAGATTTTAGAGCCGCCGAACGCACCTTCCAATTACTTACACAAGTTGCTGGAAGGTCTGGGCGTGGCGAGAAATCGGGTGAAGTAATAATCCAAACTTTTAATCCCGAACACTATTCAATTCAATTTGCGATGGAACAAAATTTTGAAGATTTTGCAAACAAAGAACTGAAATTACGGAAAGAGTTAAAATACCCTCCAAATTCTAAAATAACACGCCTAATTTTCAGTCATAAAAATGAGAAACTTCTCAGAGAAAAAGTTTTCCAAAATAGAAAAATGTTAGACAAATTAGATACGCAAATTGATGAAAATAAAATCCAAATTTTGGGACCAACTCAAGCTCCGCTTGTAAAGATAAAAAATCAATTTCGTTACCACATAATTTTAAAATCAAAAAGTGTGAAAATGCTGTCAAAAGTGGTCAATTATCTAAAACAAAATATGAAATTGAGCTCTACCATTAAGCAGACGATAGATGTCGATCCTTATTCATTACTTTAACAAATACTTGACGAATAAAGTCCCTATAAGTTATGGTTTCAAAAATAAAAAATGGAGGAATTATGGATTATTTTTTAACAGAAGAACAGAAAGAAATACGAGATTTAGCTCGTGAAGTTGCTGAAGAAAAAATTAAGCCAGTTCGTGCGAAATATGATGAGGAAAACGCATTTCCGTGGGAAATTGTAGAAGAGTTCAAAAAGACAGATCTTTTTGCCGTTCTTGTTCCAGAAGAGTATGGAGGAATTAGCGGAAAGGTCGTTGATGTAGCCATTCTTACCGAAGAATTAAGTCGTGTTTGTGGTGGAATTAGCCTCTCTTTAGGTGGTTCTGGTTTGGGTATGTATCCCATTTTAATTTCTGGAAGTGAAGAGCAAAAACAAAAATATTTACCGTTAATTGCAGATGGAGAAAAATTGGCTGCTTTTGCACTCACTGAAGCCAATGCTGGTTCTGATGCGGGTGGAATGGAGACTATTGCCGTCAAAGATGGCGATGAATATATCTTAAATGGTACTAAACAATGGATTACGAATGGTGGCGAAGCGGATATTTACACTGTATTTGCTCTGACGAACAAAGCAAAAGGTGCTCGTGGTGCATCTTGTTTTATTGTGGAAAAAGGAACCGAAGGTTTTAGCTTTGGAAAGAAAGAAGATAAAATGGGAATTCGTGGTTCAGCTACGCGAGAATTGGTTTTCAATGATTGTAGAATTCCAAAAGAAAATTTAATTGGAAGAGAAGGAACTGGCTTTATGATCGCAATGAAAACTTTGGATAAGTCACGCCCGATGGTGGCAGCACAAGCGGTTGGAATTGCTCAAGGTGCTTACGAAGAAGCTGCAAAATATTCTAAAGAAAGACATCAGTTTGGCAAGCCAATTTCCTCTTTTCAAGGTATCCAATTTATGCTGGCAGATATGGCAACCCAAATAGAAGCAGCGAGAGCTTTGGTAATGCAAACTGCAAAAATGATTGATTCCGGTGCAAAAAAATATTCGAAAGAATCAGCGATGTGTAAAGTTTTTGCTTCCGATATGGCGATGAAAGTAACGACTGATGCGGTGCAAGTTTTGGCAGGTTATGGTTATATGAAAGAATATCCAGTTGAAAAAATGATGCGTGATGCAAAAATTACTCAGATTTATGAAGGTACAAATCAAGTGCAACGTGGTGTGATTGCTTCTAATTTGCTGAAAGAATTTTAGAAAAACAGCACGAACATTTTATGGAAAGAACTTAAATTATGCGAAAATCTCAAATACTAATGCTCATTTTTATTGTGATTATTATCGTAAATTCGATAATTATTGGCACAAAATTTTCTCAGCAAAAAGAGATGGTTGCACACAAAAAAATGATTATTCAATCTATTAATAACTTGGTGGCACAGGCTTTGGTTTACCAAAAAAAACCGCATATTTATGATGGTGGCGAAGGTTCTTTTGTGGGCTTCAAACCAACCAATTCTGAGGATTTTAATCAAATTGATGAAAAAAAATTAGGTGCAGTAAAATTGTCTGAAAATAATGTAAATTATTTTATTGAATATTATGATAATAACAGTTTGAAAATTACTGCTTCTTCAAATAAATTTGGTGAAGGAAATTATTTTTCAAATGCTAATAATGCCCGCATCGTAGCGGTATTTAATAATCACGGCAAAATTGACCAAAATGGTTTTCAAATCAGCGGTGATTGGTAAAATCAAAATGAAATTACTGGTTCATATTTGTTGTGCGCCTTGTTTTGTGGCTGTTTATCAGCATCTAAAAGAGAAACACCAAATTCACGGATTTTGGTTCAATCACAATATCCATCCCTATCAAGAGTATAAAAAGCGTTTGGATACGTTTAAAGAATTTGCAGATTCAGAAAAAATTCCACTCATCATAAAAGATGAATATCGTTTGGAAGAGTTTCTGCAAAAAATTTCTTTTCGAGAGACTAATCGCTGTAAAATTTGTTATTATGACCGATTAAAATATGCAGCAATTGTTGCAAAAAAAGGTGATTTTGATGCTTTTACAACAACACTTTTATACAGTAAGTTCCAAAATCACCAGCTTATTAAAGAGATTGGTAAATCTGTCGCAAAAGAAAATGATATCAAATTTTATTACGAAGATTTTAGGGAATATTGGAAAGAGGGTATAGAACTTTCCAAAGAAAAAGAGATGTATCGTCAACAATATTGTGGTTGCATTTATAGCGAAAGAAATAGATATTTATTAAATGGAACTAAAAATGAAAAACATTAATTCTTTTAAAAAGATGAAAAGAAATAGCGAAAAAATTGTTATGGTAACCGCTTATGATTACCCTTCTGGAAAATGCGCGCAAGAGGCTGAAGTTGATGTAATCTTAGTTGGCGATACTTTGGGAATGGTAATTCAAGGTTATGAAAATACTCTGCAAGTAACTTTAGATGATATTATTTATCACGCAAAAGCAGTCAGACGAGGTGCAAAAAACACATTTGTTATCGCTGATATGCCATTTGGTTCGTATCATATTAGCGAAGAAGAGACGCGAAAAAATGCCATTCGTTTAATTTCTGAAGCTAATGCAAATGCAGTAAAATTGGAGGGTGGATCGGAAAATCGATTAGATACAATTCGGACAATCAGAGCAATCGTAGATTGCGAAATCCCAGTTGTAGCACATCTTGGTTTAACTCCCCAATCGATAAACGCATTTGGTGGATATAGAGTTCAAGGTAAGCAAAAAGCACAATATCAGCAAATATTAGAGCAGGCAAAAGCGGTTGAAAAAGCGGGTGCATTTATGTTAGTTTTAGAATGTATTCCCGAAAAATTGGGAAGAGAGATTACGGAAAAATTATCTATTCCAACAATCGGAATTGGTGCAGGTAGATTTACCGACGGGCAAGTTTTGGTCTATCATGATATTTTAGGAATGAGTGAAATTACTCCAAAATTTGTGAAACAATACGTAAATTTGAATGAAATAATTTCCGATAAAATAAAAGAGTATAAAATAGAAGTAAAAAAATCAATCTTTCCTACAAAAGAAAATACATACGAGCCGATTGAAAAAAAATAAAAATAATCCCAAAAAAATGGAGGAAGCTGAAAAAAATTGTTAATTAATTTTTAATTTTTTGAATATTTGGGAAAAAAGGGGTTATTATGAGAAGTTTAAATATTTTATGGGTTGATGATGAGATTGAATATCTAAAACCTTTTGTGATTTTTCTTTCAGAAAAAGGGCACACTGTAACAACGGTTTCAAACGGTTCGGATGCAATTGAATATGTAACTGCAAAAAAATTCGATTTAGTTTTATTAGATGAGATGATGCCGGGAATGGATGGACTCACAACTTTACGCGAAATTAAAAAAATCAATTCCTCGCTTGAGGTGGTAATGGTTACCAAAAGCGAAGAAGAGGGATTGATGGAAGATGCAATTGCCAACCAGATTGCCGATTATCTAATCAAACCGATAAATCCAAATCAGATAATTTTGGCGATTAAGAAGATATTTCAAGCGGATGAAATTAAGAAAAGTAGAATCGGAAAAGAGTATTCTCGATTTTCAGCAGAATTAAATGACAAAATTCTCTCCTCTCCAAATTGCCATGAATGGTATGAAATTTACCGAGATATTTGTAAATGGGATTTAAGAATTGACGAGATGAATGAAGCAACGTTATTGCAGATGCATTTCTTGGAAAAGATGAATTGTAATACTGAATATTCAAATTATGTTAAAGATAATTACAAAAATTGGCTAAATTCTGATGAAAGACCAGATCTATCTTTTGATTTAATCTCGAAATATGTGATTCCAAATATTGAAAAAACATTAAATCCCGTTTATTTTATCGTTATAGACTGCATGAGATTAGACCAATATTATGCCATAGAACCGTATTTGAAAGAGCTTTTTGATATTGATTTGCATCTTTACACTTCCATTTTGCCAACTGCAACTCCATATTCCAGAAATGCTATTTTTAGTGGATTGATGCCGCTGGATATTGCTAAAAATTTTCCAGAATATTGGGTGAATTCTTCCGATTTGGATAGTAGTAGAAATAGAAATGAACATCAGCTTTTGGATGCACATATTAAAGATATGGGCTACAAACTGGAAGAGAGTAAATATACAAAAATATTTAGCATAGATGAAGGTGATTTTGTGCTTCGTAAAATTGATTCTTGGAAGAATGAAGAATTGATAGTTCTTGTCTATAATTTCTTAGATTTGCTGGCACATCACAGATCCAAAAGTGAGTTGCTAAAGGAAACTATACCAGATGAACAGGCATTACGAGCTTTTACCAAGCATTGGTTTTTGCATTCGACATTTTATGAATCACTTAAAAAAATAAAAGAGCAAAATGCAACAGTTATTATCACGACAGATCATGGCTCGATTCGCGTGAATCGTGCTAATCAAATTATCGCTGATAAAGAGACAACTTCAACGGTTCGTTATAAGCAAGGTAAAAATCTTTCCAGCGATGCCAAGCATTCAATGAAATTGGAAAATCCTGAAGAATATGGTCTTCCAAAAAGAAATGTAGTTGATGGTTATGTGATAGCAAAAGAAGATTACTATTTTGTCTATCCGAATGCACTTCATAAATATATGAATTTGTATTCTGGAACATTTCAACATGGTGGGATTTCGATGGAAGAGATGCTCTTGCCGATTGCAATTTGTAGAGCAAAAAAGTGAATTTAAAATATGGGAAAATATTTTAATTTGCACACAAAAAAGGATACGGAAAAGTTAGCAAAGTTGATTGCAAAGCGATTGTCTGTTGGTGATATTCTGGCTCTTTATGGAGAATTGGGTGCTGGAAAAACTTTTTTTACACAAAAATTGTGTAAAGCACTTGGTGTGAAAGAAAATGTAACCAGTCCCAGTTATGTTTTGATGAACGAATATTCTGGAATTTTTCCAATTGCACATCTCGATTTTTTTAGGTTAAACTCCGAAGACGAAGTTTTGGAATTAGGTTTAGAAGATTTATTTGAAAATGGGTTAACTATAATTGAGTGGCCAGAAATTGCTGAAAAGATGCTTCCATCAAAGACAATTAAAATATATTTTACATCGGAAAATGATTATCGAAAAGTTCAAGTGATTAATTTGTAAATGATGAAAAATAGTAGAATAATAATTACTATATTTGTGATAATTAATTTATTTTTTAGTTCATCAATTTGCTTTCGGCAGGTTTCCAGTTTATCTTCCAATCGTACCATTAAATGTTCCAAAGTGGAAAAATTATCTCCGACCCTATCAATTTTTCTAATTTTGCGCATGTTTTCAAAATCTTTTAAGAAGTGTTTCATAACGTCGAATATCATGCTAATCAATCCCGATAATACTGGACTATTTTTCTTCTTTTGCTTTGACACTATATTCTCCCTTGATTCTTTTTTATCAGTTGCAATTTCAAAATGTAAATTATTAATGTCAATGAATTTTCTTAAAATAAGAACAATAATTGCAAAATAATGCATTGACAAAGAAATCTATAAGATAAAGCTGACACTTCAAATATTTATGATGTTTTGTAAGTTACGGGGCGAAGCCGTATCAACTTTCTGGTGAATTTAAAATGAAAAATAAATCAAAATTAACAACTAAAAACCAAAGACCGAATTTTCTGGAAATTCTTTCCAAATTTTCTAATCAGAAAATTGCCGTTATCGGTGATTTAATTCTCGATAAATATATTTTTGGTGAAGTTGACCGCATTTCTCCAGAAGCTCCAGTTCCGATTGTTCGGGTTTTAAAAGAAAAATTTGTTCCCGGCGGTGCTGCCAATGTTGCAATAAATATTTCTACTTTGGGTGGGAATCCTTTCCTATTCGGTATTGTTGGGAATGATCAGCATAAAAATATTCTGTTGCAAGAAATTGCAGATATGAATATTCCAATTTCAGAAATTTTTACAGATAACAAAAAAACAACAATTCGTAAAACTCGTGTTATCGGGCTTAATCAGCAACTTCTCAGAATTGATTACGAAAATACAGATTATATTGAAACACATTTGGAAGAAAAATTTGTAAATAAGTTGAAAGAGATAAAGAATCTTTCGGCTATTATTGTTTCAGATTATGCAAAAGGAACAATTACAAAACAGTTGATGTTGCAGTTGCATCAATTTTCAAAAGAGAATAATATTTTGTTAATTATCGATCCCAAACCTAAACATAAAGAATGGTATAACGGTGCAACCCTCATCACTCCAAACAAAAAAGAAGCTCAAGAAATGAGCGAAATAATTATTGAAAATGAAGCTGACTTTTATCAGGCTGGGAAAATATTGGTTGAAAAATTTGATTCGAATGTTATCATCACAGCTGGTGCAGATGGAATGTATATCTTTGACAAAATGGGAAAACCCGATCATCTTGATACAAAAGCAAAAGAAGTTTACGATGTCTCTGGAGCTGGAGATACTGTGATTGCAACACTTGCCTTAGCTTTAAGTTGTAATAAAAATCTTGAAAGTGCAGCCATTTTGGCTAATCATGCGGCTGGAATCAAAGTTGGTAAAGTTGGAACTGCTTCTGTTTTTTGGAAAGAATTACGAAGGGATTTTTGAGGGGGAATAATGAAAAAAATGAGTATAATATTATTTTTGATTTCATTGATTTTTTCTTGTGTAACGAATCCGTCTGTAGGAAAATTAACGGGGAATATCCAGTTAGAAGGTGAAACCGATTATTCAGAAATTACTGTAGCAATTTACGATTTAGCAGTATTAGATACGACAATTGTAAGAATTAACAATGAATATCCACACATAGGAGTTATCATAAATCAACACACCGAATTTGATCACCGATTACAATCCCCAATCAAATATTCAGAAACAGATGCCGATGGGAATTTTAAGATTAAAGATATTCCGACTGGGAATTATAATGTAGTAGCCATTAAAGACGGTTTTGGTTTCAAATATTTATATGAAGTTAATATCGCTGAAAATGATAATGAATTGGATCAAGGAATTACTTTGCATCATGAAGAATATTTCTCTGGAACGATTCAAGAAGATTGGATTTTCGAAACAGATCATCATTATATAATTGAAGATGATACTGATTTTCACCCAAATTTTTCACTTGAAATTCAGCCTGGAGCGGTTGTTCGTATTAATCCGGGAATAGATTTTACAATCCACGGCAATTTATTAGCACAAGGTGAAGAAGATAATATGTTTTGGGTTACAAGTAATGACGGATTTTCTCAAAATTTGATTTTGAATGAAGACATTGATTTTTATAATTCAATGGAACTTTCTTCCGTTGCTTCCGTCTCGAACGATTTGATAGAGTGGGGGAAAGCAGATTTTGCGAATTTTGGAATTATGCTAGACTCTGATGGAGTTAACGTTAACAATATGATTTTCAGGAATTCTCTATGCGGTCTCTCCAGCTCAAGTGTAAATTCAACTCAATGTGAGAATGTATCATGCTACAATATCTCACATGAATCTTTAGGAGGGATATTTTTCTTAAATGTCACAAATGGATTTATTAGAAAAAGTGCCTTAATAAATTCCAATTATGGTATCCTAATTAAGCACTCTTTTCTTGGAAATATCGATAATAATTATTTTGCAAATAACGAAATTGGATTATCTGTTTGGAGTACTGAATGTTGTATAGAACATAATGAATTCAGTAACAATTCAAATAGAAATTTAGATTTTGTGGGAAATAATGATACAGTCAGTGGTGATGGAGAATTGGAGATTTGTTATAATAATTTTTATTCGGAGAATGGAGTTGTTCAATGGACTCCTTCCGGTTCTTATGATAGAACTTCTTCAATAATCGTAAATAATAATAATTTTGAAAACAGTGATTTATGTATTGTCTATCAATCAATTAGATTAAATGGAATAATAGATGCCACAAATAATTATTTTTTTGGCTTGATTTCAGAAGAAGCAATATATGATAAAATATTTGATTCAACGGAATCTGATCCTAATCATGATATGATAAATATAAGCTCTTTCCAAGAAAATCGCATTCAAGATGCGGGAATTGAATAAAATAAAAACATAATTTCAAATAATTATAGATTTGTATGTTTTCCGGTCTATATTTGTGATAGAATACATTGAAAATGAAATTGATTAACAAATATCGATTTGAAGTCATGTTAAAATTAAATAAAAAGGAATTGTAAATGGAGGAATAGATGGCATATACAGATGTTAAATACAAATTTAAGAAATTAGGGAAAAATGCAAAAATTGGAGATAACGTATATTTCAGATATCCTGGTTCTGTCGAAATAGGTGATAATGTTATAATTGATGAATTTTGTTATTTTACTACATCTATGATTATTGAAGATTATGTTCATATTTCAGCGAGTTGTTCTGTAATTGGAGGTAAGGATACTACTTTCATTATGAGAGAATTTAGTGGAATGGGAGCTGGGAGTAGAGTTTTTTGTCGTGGTGATGACTTCATTCAAACAGGGCTTACAAATGCCTGTATCCCAATGGAATTTAGAAAACTTTCCAAACCGACAATAGTTGAATTTAAAGAGCATGCAATTTTAGGGACAGGATGTGTTTGTCATCCAGGAGTAACGATAGGAGAAGGAGCAACCGTAGGAAGTAATTCCCTTGTAATAAAAAGTCTAGAAGATTGGTGGGTATATTTTGGAAGCCCTGTTAAAAAATATATCAAAAGAGATAAATCTGGTATGAAACAAGTAGTTAAAGAATTTCGTGAATACTTAAAAAATAATCAAGAGAGGTAATACAGATAATGAAAAAGTTTATTTATCAAATGGAACCCTGGTTTGGTCCTGAGGAAAAAAAAGCTATTAATGAATATATGGAAGATCCTGGTTGGATGACTGAATTTAAAAAAACAGAGGAATTCGAAAGAATGATTTCTGAATATACCGGAGCAAAGCATTGCATTGTTGTTAATAATGGTAGTGTAACCCTTACAATTGGAGCTTTAGCTTGTGGATTAGAAGCGGGAGATGAGGTTATTATTCCTAATTATACTCAAATTGTTACACCCAATTCAGTTTTGTTGTTTGGAGCAAAACCTATTTTTGTTGATGTTGAAAAAGAAACATTGTGCCTTGATATAGAAAAAGTAAAATCTGCTATCACATCAAAAACCAAAGCAATAATGTTAGTAACTGCCAATGGTAGGTATCCTAAGGCTAGGATAAATACTTTTGAGAATTTGGCAAGAGAAAATAATCTTTTTTTGTTTGAAGACTCTGCCCAATCATTAGGTTCTTTTTTTCCTGATGGAAGACATATCGGTACAGCAGGGATTTGGGGTAGTTTTTCATTTTCTTCACAAAAAGTAGTTACGACTGGACAAGGAGGTGCCATAATCACTAATGATGACGGGGTTGCGGATAGGATTAGAAGAATAAAAGATTTTGGTAGGGCTAAAGGTGGTATTGATGTTCATGATAGTATTGGTTATAATTTTAAATTTACAGAATTGCAAGCCATCATTGGAATAGAGCAAATGAAAAAACTGCCATGGAGAGTTGAACGCAAAAAGGAAATGCTTAAACGGTATAAATCAAATTTGAAAACCCTCAAACAAATCAGCTTCTTTTCACAGGATTTAGAAAATACAACGCCATGGTTTATTGATATGCTTGTAGATGATAGAGATGATTTGGTAGAATACTTAAAGTCGAAAAATATTGCTACAAGGTTGATGTATCCACCCATTAATAAACAGGCTTGTTATCAAGTATCAGGGGAACATGAAGTATCAAATTTTGTTGGCAGAAATGGTCTGTGGCTTCCTTCACAAGCCCAGCTTGCAGATATGGATATTGATTACATATGTGATTGTATTAAGGAGTTTTATGAAAGTAATTAAAGATAAAGAAAATGATATAATTATTGCAATCATATTTCGTGAGGATGATTGGTCAGATGGGTTAAATTTCTTCACTCCCAACGATCTATTTATACAAGCATGCACCTGTATTTATCCTAAAGGAAAAATTATAGATTCACACATTCATCTGGATTATGACCGACTTGTTTGCAGAACACATGAGGTCACATATGTTGTTAAAGGTAAAATTAGGGTTAGCATCTTTAATGATAGCAAAAAATTAATAGATCAAACAGATATTAGTGATGGAGAAATTATTGTTCATGCTTATGGTGGACATGGTTATGAAATTTTAGAAGACGATACAAGGTTTATTGAAATAAAGAATGGACCTTTTATTGGAGTAGAAAGAGATAAAGTAAAATTTTAATAAGATTTCTTCTATCGAAAAAGGAAAGTAATTAATGAAAAAAAATGCACTTGAGTTTTGTGAATATCCTAAACTTACATTGGTTATGCCAGTATATAATGAAGGCGTAAGGATAATTCCAACAATTACAACACTTGCTTTTACTGTAGATATCCCTTTGAAAATAATTGTTGTTTATGATTTTGATGAGGATAAAACTGTCTCAGTAATTAAGAAGTTACAACTCTCATTTCCGAATATTGATCTAATTAAAAACAATAGCAAAGGAATTATTGGTGCAATTACAATAGGCTTTCAAAACAACAAGAGTCGCGTTGTCGGACTATGGGTTTCATATCATGTTGATCCTTTTGGGTTGGTTAATAATATGTATAAATTAGTTACGGATGGATGCCAACTAGTTTCTGGTAACAGATTTAACAAAATTAAAAGGATTTCGCGAGGTCATTCATTGAAGAAACTATTATCCAGAGCTGGTAATTTTGTATTATTAAAAATAGTTAAAGTACCTACAGGTGATATCACTACATCAATAAAACTATTCGACAAATTTTTCTTAGATACAATTAAGTTTGAGACAAAAACTAAAGGTGGCTGGGCTTTGTGTACCGAAATAACATTAAAGGCTGCAGTAATGGGCGTAAAATTAGGTGAAGTAGAATTTAAACCTGAAAACACAAACTTAATAAATGGAGTTACTAATTTCAAAGTGTTAAGGCAAATTAATCAATATATAAAATGGCTTTATCTTGGTTTTAAAAACAGAAGAATTATCAGAGATAATTATAAAAATAGTACAAATTTTATTCGTTTTGATTAAATATTATTCAATAATAGAAAATCAGTAGAAAAAAGTGGGGAAAAAATGAAAAAAGCTTTTATTACAGGAGTTACTGGACAAGATGGGTCGTATTTAGCTGATTTATTACTAGAAAAGAATTATCTTGTCTGGGGACTTGTTCGTAGATCTAGTAGTTTTAATAGGGCGAGGATAGAACACCTTTATTTAAATAAAAATAATCAAAATTTCAAACTGGTTTACGGTGATTTAGGTGATTCCAGTAATCTTGCAGGGATAATCACAGAGTTTAAGCCTGACGAAGTATACAATTTGGCTGCCCAAAGTCATGTCGGAATAAGTTTTGATATGCCGGAGTATACTGCTGATATTAATGGAACATCTACTGTTCGTCTGTTAGAAGCAATTAGAAAAAATAAAATCGAAACACGGTTTTATCAAGCCTCAACAAGTGAACTATATGGTAAGATTCAAGATAAAATTCAAAATGAAAACACTGTTTTTTATCCACGAAGCCCCTATGCTTGCGCAAAAGCGTATTCTTTTTACATAACAAAGAATTATCGTGAATCCTATAATATTTTTGCTTCAAATGGTATATTATTTAATCATGAATCTCCAAGACGAGGAGAGAATTTTGTTACTAGAAAAATTACCTTAAGTATTGCAAGAATTTTGAAAGGTTTACAGGACCATATCGTATTAGGTAACTTAGAAGCAAAACGAGATTGGGGTTATGCTCCTGATTTTGTGGAAGGAATGTGGAGGATATTGCAGCATAATCAACCTGATGATTTTGTTTTAGCAACAGGTGAATCACATTCTGTACGAGAATTTGTCGAATGTGCATTCAATTATGTTGGAAAAAATATAGTATGGAAAGGAAGAGGTTTAGAAGAAATTGGTGTTGATAACAATAGTGGTCAAATTCTTGTAAAGATATCTAAAGATTACTTCCGTCCCTGTGAAGTTGATATATTACTAGGTGATAGCTCAAAGGCAAAGCAGATTTTAAACTGGTCATCTAAAACAGGTTTTGAAAAACTTGTTGAAATCATGGTTGATGCAGATATCAAATATATTGAGAAATATGTTGTTAGGTATTAATCACAAAGTAATAAATTAATCTGGGAAAATTATTAGTAAAATGAAATCTGATTTTATTCAAAGCCTATTAAACAAGGAATTAGTTGTCAATCACTTGCCAAAACAAATATCTTTGTTCGCTTTTGCAGGCGGATTATCAATGGTTTTTGATCTTGCGATATTGACAATATGTGTTGAGTTATTCCGTTATTCAATTACGGTATCCTTCTTTATAGCAATTATTTTATCAACGACATTAAATTATTTACTTAGTGCTAAATTCATTTTTATGGATGGTAGATTTGAGAAGAAAAATGAAATCTTTTTTTTTATTGGTTTTTCTCTTTTAGCTTTAATACTACATCTCTTTTTTATGTGGTTTTTTAATGTTTTTCTTACAATTTGGTATCTTTATTCAAGAATACTAACGATAGTTATTGTCTCAGTATTTAATTTTATCTCCAGAAAAAAAATTATATTTCTGAAATGATAAAACAAATTTTAAAGAGGAGAAATGAAAAAAGTAAATGAAATACTAGAAAACAATAATATTGCTAAATCCGTTTTTATCATTTCATTTACAATTATGATGTTATTTCTTTTCATCAGAACTATCCATACGGATGAAGGTTTTTATCATTCTTATGCGAAAGCAAAAAACGATTTTGGAACTTATCAAACACCTGGTTTTTTTGATGCCGCTCCACATCAAGATTATTACCATCAGACATATAGGGGTATGGTTCAGATATACAGATTAGGTAACATAGTTTTTCCAAATAATCATTTAGCATCAATTAAATTTGTACGTTTTATTAATATTTTGTTTTGGCTAATAGCATTAATATATTTTCTAAAAACTAACAAAAAAGGAGAATCTCATTTTTGGTTTCTATCATTTATTATAATGAATCCTTTGATGTTGAGGATATTAACTACAGGTCGTTCGGAAGCTTTAATTAGTGCTCTATTTATAATTATTATATCTGAGTTAATTAACAACAATACAGAAGATGAAATAAAATTTTATAGAATATCTTTTTTGAGTTTTATAATGTTATTACTTCATCCTAATGGCATTTTATTCTTCTTCCCACTTTCCATTTTAATTATCAATACGCTTGATAAATCACTAATTTTCAGGTTTTCATTATTATTGTTTTTTATGATGATTTTTTACTATTTATCGTTTTTTGATTTCTACTTGCCTTATTATAAATCGTTATTAGCTAATAATGGAACAATTATACCTGGAGCCAACCTTGAAGAAAAAAAAATCATTTCATCAATTATTGAAATACCAGGTTTTATTTGGGATGAACTGAGACTAAGATACTTTCAAATGCAACATACCTCATCTAAATTCTATATAATAAAGGTGATTGGTAATTTACTACCGATAACTCTAGGAATATATTTTGTATTTAAGAAGAATAAAAAGATTTTCCTCTATATATTAAGTGCTATGATTTTTTTTATATTTCTTGGTAATAAATA
>CAYQOZ010000009.1:0-27358 GCA_964419355.1 uncultured Candidatus Cloacimonadota bacterium
TTCGTGAAGGCGGAAGAACTATCGGCGCTGGCGTTGTTAGCGAAATTGGCGAATAGGAAATAAAAAATGAGAGATATTATAATTTTAGCTTGCACTAAGTGTAATCACAGAAATTATTCTACAACAAAAAATAAGAAAACTCATCCGCAAAGAGTCTCTTATAAAAAGTTCTGTCCAAATTGTAGGAAACATACAGAACATAAGCAAACTAAATAAAATTAATGTGTAGGCTTGTAGCTCAATTGGTAGAGCACTGGTCTCCAAAACCAGGGGTTGCGGGTTCAAGTCCTGCCGGGCCTGCCATAAATTAGGTGGTAAAATGTTTAAAAAAATATTTACTTTTTTCAGAAGTGTAAAGACAGAAATGTCTTATGTAAGTTGGCCGACTAAAGACGATCTTAAAGAAGGGACTACGGTTGTGATTATTATGTCAACAATCGTTGCAATATTTCTATCTTTGGTGGATGCTGGTTTTGGATTGCTGATTAGGAAAGTATTACTCAAAGGATAATTTGATGAAATGGTATGTTGTTCACACGCACGCTTCCCATGAATTTAAAATAAAGGAAGCGATTGAAAGAGGTATGAAAGAAAATAAAAAACTTTCGGCCAATATCAATCAAATTCTTATTCCCACTCAAAAAACATTTCATATTCGGAATGGAAAAAGAGTAGAGCGTGAAAAAAAACTATTCAATAGTTACATAATTATTGAAGCAGAACTGATTCCAGAAGTCTATACTTTTATTAAAGGTTTGCCAACTGTTACTCATTTTTTGGGTGATGGGAAGAAACCTCAACCTCTTACTGATAAAGAGGTTAAACGACTATTAGGGATTGCGGACAGAGATTATTCCGATAAAAAAGAGATTAATCTTATACAGGGTGATATGGTAAAAATCATCGGTGGTCCATTTAGCGATTTTGATGGTGTGGTAGAAAAAATTCATGAAGATAAAATAAATTTGACTGTAAAAGTTACTGTTTTTGGTCGGGTTACACCGGTCGAAGTGAAAGCAGAACAAGTGGAAATTGTTAAGTAGAGGAAAAAATTATGGCTAAACCAAAAGATATTGAACATGTAGTAAAACTTCAATTACCAGCTGGAAAAGCAACTCCAGCTCCACCTGTAGGACCGGCACTCGGTCAGGCAGGAGTGAATATTGGAGAATTTTGCAAAGCGTTTAATGATAAAACAAAAAATGAACCCGGAATGATTTTTCCGGTTGTAATTTATGTTAAAAAAAATAAATCATACACATTTGAAATAAAAACACCTCCAGCTGCTGTTTTAATTAAAAAAGAAGCTGGCTTGGCAAAAGGATCTAGCGAACCAAATAGGACCAAAGTGGGAACTATCACCAAGGAATCTATTAAAAAAATTGCCCAGATTAAAATGGAAGATTTGAATGCCTATAATCTGGAAGGTGCGATGCTTATGATTGAAGGAACTGCCAGAAGTATGGGCGTTCTTGTGGAAGGAAAATAAATCGTAGACTACTGCAACTTAATGCAGGAGATTATCAAAAAAGGAGTGTAAATGGTTAGTAAAAGGTACCGAAAAGCTCTTGAGATGATCGATAAAGAGAAAAGATATGATCTTGATGAAGCTATCAAGCTTTTGAAAGAAATACCATCTGCGAAGTTTGATGAAACTATCGAACTTCATATGAACCTCGGAGTCGATCCTCGAAAAGCTGATCAACAAATTAGGAATTCTTTAGTTCTACCAAATGGTAGTGGAAAATCATCTACTGTTCTCGTTTTTGCTGACGGAGATAAAGCAGATGAAGCTAAAGATGCAGGTGCCGATTTTGTTGGAGTAGAAGAATATGTCGAAAAAGTCAACTCCGGTTGGTTAGATTTTGATGTAGTTATTTCAACTCCAAACTTAATGGGAAAAATCGGTCGTCTTGGGCGTGTCCTTGGTCCGAGAGGTCTTATGCCGAATCCTAAAGTTGGAACTGTTACTATGGATGTTGCAAAAGCAGTTAACGATGCAAAAGGTGGTAAAATAACTTATCGAGTTGATAAATTTTCTAATGTGCATATTATTTCTGGTAAGAAAAGTTTTGAAGCTCCAAAATTGAAGGAAAATTTGTTAGCAATTATTTCTCAAATCCTTCGTGAAAGACCAGCCGCATTGAAAGGTGTTTATATCAAATCTATGGCAATTACTTCGACTATGGGTCCAAGTGTAAAACTGAATATAGCATCTGCTAGAAAAGAAGCAAGGAAATAGGGGTGAGATATGTATCAACCGTATAAAGTCGAAGAAATCAAAAAAATCAAAGAGAGATTGGAAAACAAAAGAGCAATCGTTCTAATCGACTATAAAGGTGTGAATATAGAAGAAGTTGATGAGCTGCGAAGCAGAATGCGTAATGCAGGCGTTGATTATTTTGTTTCAAAAAACACATTTATAAAAATTGCTCTAAATGAACTTGGAATTTCTGCTCTGGATGCTGAATTAGTGGGTCCCACAGCAATTGCTGTTTCTGAAAATGATGAAATTGCACCGGCTCGTGAGCTTGCTAATTTTAAGAAAGAGGTAACCAAGGATAAAGAGTTTCCAAATTTTAAAATCGGTTATGTGAATGAAAATTTGATGGATATTGAAAAGCTTGAAAAATTGGCAAAACTTCCTACTAGAGAACAATTGTTGTCAATGATGTTGCAAGGGTTCAATGCTCCTATCAACGGTTTTATTGGCGCTTTGAATGGTGTGTTAACTAAATTTGTGCGAACGGTAGATGCCGTTGCCAAAGAACAAACTGAAAAAAAATAAAAAAAATATCTGATGGAGGATAAGATGGCAGATAAGAAACAAGAAGTTATTGATATCATTAAAAATTTGAGTGTGATTGAACTCTCAGAATTAGTGAAAGAATTGGAAGAGTTATTTGATGTAAAAGCAAGTGCTCCTGTTGCTGTTGTAGCTGGTGCTCCTGCTGCTGCAGAAGCGGCTGAAGAAAAAACTGAATTTGATGTAATTTTAACAAGTGCTGGTGCTAAAAAAATTCAAGCAATTAAGGTTGTGCGTAAAATTACTAAACTCGGTTTGAAAGAAGCTAAAGATTTAGTTGATGGTGCACCAAATCCAATCGTGGAAGGTGTTTCAAAAGAAGAAGCAGAATCTGTTAAAGCTCAAATTGAAGAATCTGGTGCTTCTGTAGAGATCAAATAATTGTCTATTTTGTAACGGAAGTGAACATAAATGTTCGCTTCCGTTTTGTGCTATTTATAGGTAAAAAAATCAATCTAAAATTTATTAGATAAGGAGTGATACTTTTGAATATTAAAAGTTATTCCAAAATTAGAAAAAAAGCCGAAAAATCAGGCGTTCCTACAATTCGAGTGCCTAATTTATTGTCTATGCAACTACATTCATTCAACGAGTTTTTGCAGAGAGATATTCATCCTAAAAAAAGAAAAAATGTTGGACTGCAAGCAATTCTTACATCGATATTTCCTATCGAAGATAAAAAGGGTTTGTATTACCTTGAATTTATCGACTATGTTGTTTTAAAAGAAAAATATACCGAAGCAGAATGTATTGAAAGAAATTTGTCTTATCAGGCATCTGTGAAAGCCACGATGAGATTGACGATTTTTGATGAAGATTTGCTAATAGAAAAAAATGAGAAAAAAGTAAAGAGCACGATTGAACAACCTGTATTTTTGGGAGATATTCCTTTAATTACAAAACAGGGTTCTTTTATTATTAACGGTGCAGAACGAGTTATTATTAGTCAGCTCCACAGATCTCCTGGAGTATTCTTTTCCCAAACAAAACACTCAAGTGGCAAGATGCTCTATTCAGCAAAATTAATTCCATATAATGGCTCTTGGTTAGAATTCAAAATGGATAGCCAAGATGCAATTTTTGTTCTGATTGATAGACGAAGAAAACTTCCGGTTACGGTGCTTCTTCGCTCAATTGGACTCTCTTCAAATGATGATTTAAGAGATCATTTTTATAGCTCTGAAAAAGTGAAAATTAAAGATGTTGTTGGTCGCTTTTTATTCAATGATGTTATGGATAAAGAGACCGGAGAGGTAATCTACGAAGCGGCAACTGAAATGACTTCTGATGAAGTGGAAATATTGGAAGAAGCCGGCATTAAAGAGGTTGTTGTTATTGGAGAAGCTTCTGCAAATACACGCAGAATATTAGAACAAACTATTGCCAAAGACCAAACGACTAATCAGGAAGAAGCTCTTAAAAAAATATATACTTTAATACGACCAGGTGAAGAGCCAACTTTAGAAATTGCTCAAGAACTTTTTGAAAGAATGTTTCTTAATGAACGCAGATATAATTTGGGAAGAGTTGGTCGCCATAAATTAAATAGCAAACTGAATTTAAATATTGACTCTTCCAAACATGTTTTGATGAAAGAAGATTTTATTGCAATTATTGACCATTTAATCAAAGTTTATAACGATGAAGAGACGGCTGATGATATTGATCACTTGTCAAATCGTAGAGTTAGAACAGTTGCAGAACTTTTGGAAGAACAATATAATATTGGTTTATCGCGGGTTGCCAGAACAGTTGTGGAAAGAATGTTCATCGCCAACCCTGATGAAGTTACGGTACACGATCTCATCAATAGCAATGCTTTAATTGCGGTAGTGCAATCATTTTTTCTAACGGGACAGCTCTCACAATATATGGAACAGACAAATCCGCTCACAGCAATTACGCACAAAAGAAGATTGTCAGCGTTGGGACCGGGCGGTCTTACCAGAGAAAGGGCAGGTTTCGAAGTTCGTGATGTTCATTATACTCATTATGGACGTGTTTGTCCGGTAGAATCACCCGAAGGGCCGAATATTGGTCTTATCTCGTCTCCTGCAATGTATTCCAGAATTAATGATCTTGGTTTTTTGGAGACTCCTTACATCGAAGTTAAAAAAGGAAAAATTACGAAAAAAGTAAGATATCTTGATGCATTTGAAGAAGATAAATGCACGATTGCACAAGCAAATATAAGTTATGACGAAAATTTAGTAATAACTGATAAATTAGTTTTTGCTCGAGCAAAAGGTGAGTTCATTCAAGTTTCACCTGATGAAGTTCAATTTATGGATGTTTCATCTCAACAGATAGTTTCAGCTTCGGCTTCTTTAATTCCATTTTTGGAACACGATGATGCGAATCGAGCCTTGATGGGGTCGAATATGCAACGTCAAGCTGTGCCCCTTATTAAACCAGAAGTTCCAGTTGTTGGAACGGGTTCAGAAGCAATTATTGCACACGATAGTGGTTTGGCAGCAATTGCTCCTTACGAAGGAATTGTGGATAAAGTAACGAGCTCTTATATCGACATAAAACGAGAAAATATTGATGATAGTATCTTGGATATCGGTTCAAAAAATAGAATCTATTTAAAAAAATATTCTCGTTCAAATCAAGATACTGCCATCACCCAAAGACCAATTGTGAAAAAAGGCGATAAGGTGAAGCAAGGCGATATAATTTCCGATGGACCTGCAATTGTAGATAAACATCTCGCACTCGGAAGCAATATGCTCGTAGCATTTATGCCTTGGTATGGCTACAATTTTGAGGATGCGATAATTCTCAGTGAAAATGTAGCAAGAAGAGATCAGCTTACATCTGTGTATATAGAAGAGCATGAGGTTTTGGTTCGTAAAATGAAAAATGGTAAGGAAGAACTTGCTTACGACATTCCAAATGTTCCTACAAAATCTCTTAGAAATTTGGATAAAACTGGTATTATTAGAGTTGGCTCATTGGTGCAATCTGGTGATATAATCGTGGGAAAAATCACTCCTAAAAATGTTGATATTGACCCATCTCCAGAAGAGAATTTAATGAGAGCGTTGTTTGGTGACAGAGCAGGTGATTTTACTAATAGCTCGTTAAAAGCTAAACCGGGAATGCAAGGTGTGGTCGTTGATGTGAAGGTTTTCACTCGCCACGAAGATGTGCATGAGTTTGAAGAACAAGAGAGAAAACAAGAGATTCTTTCCAAAATAAAAGGTGAGAAAAAAATTAGAGAAAAGCAAATATCTTCTTTCCTATCATCAAAACTTGATGACATTTTAAAGGGGCAAGTTGCGAAGAATATCGTAGATTCTAAAACAAATATGTTCTTCATTCCTTCCGGGAAAAAGATAACTGCAGCCGATTTGAAAAAAATAAACTATAAACGATTAAATCTTGATTATGAATTTGTAGAGGATACAAATAAAAATCAAGAAATATTCAATGATGTAATTTTGAAAGTAAAAAAGGCTCAAGATGAGAGCGATAATATCTATAAAAAATTGCGTGAACGCTTGAAATATGGCGATGAACTTCAATCTGGAGTTCTGAAAATGGTGAAAGTTTTTATTGCTAAAAAGCGAAAAATCGCTGTTGGTGATAAAATGGCGGGACGGCACGGTAATAAGGGTGTGATTTCACGAATCTCACCAATTGCAGATATGCCTTTTACCGCAGATGGAAATCCAATAGATATTATTTTGAATCCGTTGGGCGTGCCTTCTCGTATGAACATTGGTCAAATTTTGGAAACACATTTGGGAATAGCTGCCAAAGTTTTGGGATTGCATGTACAAACTCCAGTTTTCGATGGAGCTACTTTGAAGGATATTACTAATTTAATGCAAAAAGCAAAGTTGCCAGTTGATGGTAAACAAGTTCTTTATGACGGAAAAACTGGTGAGCCTTTCAAAGAAAGAGTTACCGTTGGCGTGATGTATATGCTCAAACTTAATCATCTTGTCGCCGATAAAATGCATGCTCGTTCAACCGGACCTTATTCATTAATTACGCAACAACCTCTTGGTGGAAAAGCACAACTCGGAGGGCAAAGATTGGGTGAGATGGAGGTCTGGGCACTTGAAGCTTATGGAGCTTCTCGACTTTTGGAAGAGATGCTTACGGTAAAAAGTGATGATGTCGACGGCAGAACAGCTGCCTTCAAAGCAATAACGAGTGGAGAAAATTTACCTAAACCGGGTATTCCAGAATCATTTAATGTGTTAGTAAATGAATTGAAATCACTTTGTTTCGATATAGAATTCATTGCAGATAGTGAATCTTCAATGGGGGTTGCGAATGATTAGAAAAGTAAAACATGATAAAAAAGTGGAAAGTTTTGATCAGGTTAGAATTAAAATTGCATCTCCAGACTCAATCAGAGAGTGGAGTTACGGAGAGGTTGTAAAACCGGATACACTCAACTACAGAACTTTGAAACCCGAAAAAGGTGGATTATTTTGTGAAAGAATTTTCGGTCCTGAAAAGGATTATGAATGTAGTTGTGGAAAATATAAGAAGAAACGCTTCAAAAATACAGTTTGCGATCGATGCGGTGTGGAAATTACCACTTCTCGTGTTCGTCGTCAACGAATGGGACACATTGAATTAGCGGTTCCAATTGCTCATATCTGGTTTATGAAAAGTTTGCCGAGCGTGATTGGCACGCTTGTCGATATGTCTGTAAAAAAACTTGAAAGAGTTCTCTATTATGAATCTTATATTATCATCAATCCTGGTGATAGTGATTATGAGAAAAAAGACCTTCTTGACGTAGATGAATTTTATGAAATCAGAGATAGAGTAAGTGCAGATTTCGAAGCTTTAATCGGTGCTGAAGCAATAAAATCACTTTTGGCAGAACTGAATTTGGAAGATGAATCTATGAATCTGAGAACGATTATCAAAATGGAAACTTCCAAACATAAAAAAATAAAAGCTGTAAAACGACTTAAAGTTGTTGATTCATTACGAAAATCTGGAAATAAACCAGAATGGCTTATATTAGAAGTCCTTCCAGTATTACCACCAACGCTTCGACCTTTGGTTCAGTTGGAAGGTGGCAGATTTGCGACTGCAGATTTCAATGAACTTTATCGTAGAGTAGTTACGAGAAACAATCGTTTGCGTGGGCTTATCGATATCAACGCCCCAGAAATAATTTTGAGAAATGAGAAGAGAATGTTGCAAGAAGCCGTAGATGCTTTGATTGATAATTCCAGAAAAACAAGGCCAGTAAAAGGTGGAGGAAATAGAGATTTAAAAGCGCTTGCTGACCAACTAAAAGGAAAAACAGGAAGATTCCGCCAGAACTTGCTCGGTAAAAGAGTGGACTATTCTGGGCGTTCGGTTATTACTGTAGGACCAGAATTAAAAATTCATCAGTGCGGTCTTCCAAAAGAGATGGCGATTGAGCTTTTCAAACCATTCCTCATTCAAAAATTGGAGAAAATTGGACAAGCTGAAAAAGCAAAAACAGCAAAAAAATTAATTGAAAAAAAACGACCAGAAATCTGGAAAATTTTAGAGGAAGTAATTCAGGATTATCCAGTTCTTCTAAATAGAGCACCAACGCTTCACAAACACGGATTTCAAGCTTTTATGCCAGTTCTAACAGAAGGTAAGGCAATTGAGCTTCATCCTCTCGTTTGTATTCCGTATAACGCCGATTTCGATGGCGATACAATGTCAGTTCATGTGCCGCTTTCCAAAGAGGCACAAATGGAAGCGAGAGTGTTGATGTTAGCATCTCGTAACCTTTTACTTCCTGCAAGTGGAAAGCTGGCGATGGCTACCAATCAGGATATTGTTTTAGGAAATTATTACATAACAACATTGAAAGAGCAAATGCCGAAAGACATTAAAAAGTTGAAATATTTTAGCTCAACCGAAGAAGTAATTCTGGCTTATGAGCAATGTGAATTTATGAATGAGAGCGCTAATCTCAATATTCATTCTTGGGTCAATATGGTGGCAGAAGGTAAAATTATTACAACAACAGTTGGAAGAGTGATTTTTAATCAAATTTTACCCAAAGAACTTCCTTTTAAAAACTTCACTTTTACAAAAGGAAAATTAAACGATTTGGCAATGGAATGTTTTGAAGTTGTGGGGCAATACCGAACAGCTCAATTCCTTGACGATTTGAAAGATCTCGGGTTTAAATATGCCACAAAAGCTGGAATCACTTTTAGTTATAGCGATGTAATTTCTCCCAAAAACAAAAATAAATTTATCAAAAAAACGGAGAAGGAAGTTAAAAAAATTATCAATAGTTTTATGAATGGTGAAATTACTGAAACTGAGAGATATAATCGTGTTACTGATAAATGGAAAATCACTACGGATAAGGTTACCAATGTGTTGATGGAAGATTTACAACAAGATCAAGGTGGATTTAACTCTATCAATATGATGTATATTTCTGGAGCTCGTGGTGGTAAAGACCAAATTAAACAGCTTGGTGCGATGAGAGGTTTGATGGACAAACCTTCCAAAGGTTCTGGTGGAGCGGAAGTAATAGAAACTCCGATTAAATCTAACTTTAAAGAAGGATTGACAGTTCTTGAATATTTCATCTCTACACACGGAGCCAGAAAAGGTCTTGCCGATACAGCACTCAAAACTGCTGATGCAGGTTATCTTACCAGGCGTCTTGTTGATGTTGCACAAAACGCAGTGATTACAGAAGAAGATTGCGGAACTATCGAAGGTCTCACGGTTTCTGCTTTGAAAGAAGGATTGGAAACAGTTGAATCTTTATCTGAAAGAATCAAAGGAAGAACGACTGCAGAAGATGTGATTGACCCAGTTACAGATAAAATAATTGTGGAAGTGAATTCTGAGATTACCAATAAAATGGCTAAGACAATTCAAGATCACGGAATCAATGAAGTGAAAATTCGCTCGGTACTTACTTGTGAAACTGAAAAGGGAATTTGTGCAAAATGTTACGGTAGAAATTTAGGAAATAATAAGCCGGTAAGAGCTGGCGAACCAGTTGGTGTAATTGCTGCACAAAGTATTGGTGAACCAGGAACACAGCTTACGTTAAGAACTTTCCATATTGGTGGAACTACTAGTACAGATGTTGATTTGGCAGAAGTAATTTCCAATACCGACGGAACAATAAAGTTTGAAAAAATGAATACTGTTAGAAATCGACAAGATGACCTCGTTTCGATAAGTCATCTTGGGCGAATTAAAATATTAGATGATGATAAAAATGAAATTGAAAACTTTAAGGTGGAGTATGCAGCAACTATTTATGTGAACGATGGTGAAAAGGTGGTTAAAGATACTAAACTATTTAGTTGGGATCATTATAATCATCCACTTATAGCTACTGCGAAAGGTGAACTTAAATTTGAACACTTTGAAAAAGGTGTAACATACAAAGAAGAGTTTAACGAGCTAACAGGTTCTCGTGAAATAACTATCATCGAATCCAAAGATAGAAAAAAGCAAGCTCAATTTAAAATTTTGAAAGATGATAAAAAAGGTGAATTAGTTCCAATTCCTACAGGATTAAATGTGGAAATTGAAGATGGGGTGTTCGTTTATCCTGGAGATATTTTAGGAAAAACTTCTCGAATAACCATAAGACAAAGCGATATCACAGGTGGTTTGCCACGAGTTCAAGATCTTTTTGAAGCAAGAATGCCAAAAGATAAAGCAATTCTTTCTGAGATTAAAGGAGTAATTCGAATTGGCGATCTCTCAAAATCGGGTCGTGTAATCTATGTGAAAGCTGATGAAGATACCGAGAAAAAATATATTATTCCACCTGGAAAAAGAATAATAGTGCATCAAGGAGATATTGTGGAAAGCGGAGACCCGCTATCTGGTGGTGCTCCCGATCCGCATGATATTCTTAAAGCAAAAGGTATCAAAGCCGCTCAAAAATTGATTTTGGAAGAGATTCAAGAAGTTTATAGAAAACAAGGTGTGAAGATTGAAGATAAACATATTGGTGTGATTATTCGCCAAATGTTCAAAAAACTAAAAATTATGGATCCGGGACATACAATATTCCTGGAAGGTGAAATAGTAGATAGAAATCGAGTAATGAAAGAGAACAAGAGAATCGAAGAAGAGGGTGGTGAAGGAGCCACTTTTGAGCAACTTCTTTTGGGAATTACAAAAGCATCGTTACTTACCGAGAGCTGGCTTTCTGCAGCTTCTTTCCAAGAAACAACAAAAGTTTTGACACAAGCCGCAATTCAGGGCAAAGTTGATGATTTGGAAGGATTGAAAGAGAGTATTATTATTGGTCATAGAATTCCGGTTGGAACTGGTACAAAATTCTATAATCGAAAAGTTAAAAAAGCTATCGATGAGGGTAAAACGGTTGAAGATATCATTGAAGAACTTGCTCATCAGAAAAAAGATGAATCTGTTGAGAATATACTCGATTTCTAAAAAAAAAAATGGAGGAAAAAAGTGCCAACAATTAATCAGTTAGTACGAAAAGGACGTAAAAAGATTTCGAAGAAGAAGAAAAATAAAGCTCTCTCTTCGTGTCCGCAAAGAAGAGGTGTTTGTACGAGAGTTTATACTACAACACCAAAAAAGCCAAATTCAGCTCTACGTAAAGTTGCTAGAGTTCGATTGACAAATGGCCATGAAGTAACAGTTTATATTCCGGGTGAGGGACATAATCTTCAAGAACATAGCATCGTTCTTATTCGTGGCGGTAGAGTAAAAGACCTTCCCGGCGTGAGATATCACATTATTCGTGGTGCGTTAGATACTGCCGGAGTGGATAACCGAACTCAATCTCGTTCCAAGTATGGAACCAAGAGACCCAAAAAATAGGAGGGAATAAATGGCAAGAAGAAGAAAAATACTTGAAAGAAAAATCTTCGCAGATCCCAAATATTCAGATTTGAATTTGAGTAGATTTATCAATACTGTAATGAAAGATGGTAAACGAAGTCTCGCAGAGAAAATAGTTTACGGGGCTTTCGATATTTTAGAAAAGAAAACAAATGAACCTCCTTTAGAAGTTTTTAACCAAGCGATAGAAAATGTTCGACCAATAATAAAAGTAGTTTCAAGACGTATTGGTGGCTCAAATTATCAGGTTCCTACCGAAGTTACACCAAAAAATGCACAAGCACTTGCGTTTAGATGGTTGATTAGTTTTGCCAGAAAACGCCCAGAAAAAACTATGGTAGAACGCCTTGCTGGAGAACTTTTATCTGCCTATAAAAAAGAAGGCGCTAGCATCAAAAAAAGAGAGGAAGTTCACAAAATGGCAGAGGCAAATAAAGCTTTTGCACATTTCAGATTTTAATGTAATGTCTGCTGATCTTTCAACAATACGAAATATTGGCATAGTCGCACATATTGATGCCGGTAAAACGACAACAACCGAGAGGATGCTGTTTTATACCGGCATTATTCATAAAATGGGCGAAGTTCATGACGGCAACGCTGTAATGGACTGGATGGAGCAGGAAAAAGAACGCGGAATCACCATCACATCAGCAGTTACCAGATGTTTTTGGAAAGATAAATTAATTAATATTATCGATACTCCCGGGCATGTAGATTTCACCGCAGAAGTAGAAAGATCGCTTCGTGTTTTAGATGGAGCAATTGGCGTATTTTGTGGCGTTGGAGCGGTAGAACCTCAATCGGAAACGGTTTGGCGTCAAGCAGATCGTTACAAAGTTCCACGCTTAGCATTTGTGAATAAAATGGATCGATCTGGTGCAGATTTTGAACATGTAATCGATATGATTTATAAACGTCTCACAAAACAAGCTATTCCCATTCAACTACCTATTGGCAAAGAAGATAGCTTTGAAGGAATCATTGATTTAGTAACAATGAAAGCCTATTATTTTGATAAAGAAACTCTCGGTGTAAACTTTGAAATAAAAGATATTCCTGAATATTTGTTAAAAAAAGCGGTTGAATTTCGTAACAAAATGTTAGAGCATATTTCAGAATTTGATGATAATTTGATGGAAAAATATCTGGAAGATGAGAAAATTTCTGATGAACAAATCAAATTGGCTATTAAAAAAGGTGTAAGACATCATCAGTTTGTGCCAGTTTTATGTGGTTCTTCGCTAAAAAATATTGGAGTGCAGAATTTATTGGATGCTATTTGCGAATATCTACCGTCTCCACTTGATGTGCCACCGACAATCGGAATTAACAAAAAGAAAGATACTGAAATAGAAATTTTTCCAAGATGGAAAGATAGTTTTTCTGCTTTTGTATTCAAAGTGAAAATTGATAAATATGTAGGGAAACTTAATTATATTCGAGTTTATTCTGGTTCGATTAAAAAGAAAGATACAATCGTAAATCAAACCACCGATAAGAAGGAACGAATTGCCAGAATTTTGCAAATTCATTCCAATAAAACTACCGATATTAATGAGCTCAAAGCGGGTGATATTGCCGCCGTAATTGGACCGAAAAATATTCAAACGGGCGATACTATAACCTCAATACATCACAATATTTTACTTGCAAAAATAGCATTTCCAGCAACTGTAATTGAATCTGCTATTGAGGCGAAAACAAAAGCAGATAAAGATGATCTCGATGATGCTTTAAGAAAATTGGGAGAAGAAGATCCTACTTTCAAAGTTTCTATAAATAAAGATACCGGACAAACAGTGATTGCCGGAATGGGTGAATTGCATTTGGAAATTCTAATTGAACGCCTTAAACGAGAATTTAATGTGAATGTAAATGTTGGTAATCCGCACGTAACCTATCGTGAAACAATTCGAGAAACAGTTTCTTCCACCGGAAAATTAATTCGAGAAATGGACGGAAAAGGTCATTTTGCTATCGTAAAAATTAAGCTAATTCCACTTGAATTAAAAGATCTTCAACAGGGAGAGAATAATATATTTGTGAATTCAGTTTCGGAAAATGTGATTCCAAAAGAATTTTGGAAGGCGATTGAAACAAGTGCTATAAACGCTTGTATGGATGGACCTTTGCTAAATAGTCCGGTGCAAAGAGTGAAAATAGAAATCGTTGGTGGAGAATTTAATGAAATAGATTCCAGCGATACAGCCTTTAGCATTGCCACTTCGATGGCGGTGAATGAAGCTTTACGCAAGGCTGATCCTATTATTATGGAACCAATTATGCTGGTTAATATCATTTCACCAGAAGAATTTGTGGGTGACATAATTGGCGATGTAAATTCTAAGCGTGGGAAAATTGAACACATTCAGGCGAGTAATAATAAGCAAGAAATCACTGCGAAAATTCCAATGAGCGAGCTTTTTGGATATTCTACAAAATTGAGGTCAATCTCGCAAGGTAGAGCAATTTATACGATGGAATTTTTGGAACATGAAAAAGTTCCTGCCGGAATTCAGGAGAAAATTCAAAAGCGTTATCGTGGATATTGATGTTTGTTTCAGCAAAAAAATGGGTTCATTTGTAAAAATGAACTTTTTTTTTGGGAGTAGATTTGAAAACAATTAAAATGGTTTTGGAAAAAATGATAGAGGATCTGCAAAAGGCAAATATCGAAAATCCGCGTTTAAATTCGGAATTAATTTTATCACATATTTTAAATTTAAATAAAATTGATCTCTATTTGCAGGCAAAAAACAAAATAAAAAATACCAAAAAAATAGAGAAATATCTGCAAAAACGAATTTCGGAAATGCCGTTACAATATATTTTGGGCGAGACAGAATTTTATGGTTACAAAATTTTGGTTAATAAAAATGTGCTCATTCCACGACCTGAGACAGAATTTTTGATAGAAAAAATAGTTAATGAGAATACTGAAATTAATTCAGTTTTAGATATTGGAACTGGCTCGGGTGCGATTGCAATCGCTTTGTCACAGAAAATGAAAAATATTACAGCAACCGA
Source organism: uncultured Candidatus Cloacimonadota bacterium (assembly GCA_964419355.1). GTDB lineage: Bacteria > Cloacimonadota > Cloacimonadia > Cloacimonadales > TCS61 > TCS61. The sequence continues at coordinate 14,666 of CAYQOZ010000009.1, forward strand.
TATTTCCACTTCTGCACTAAAAGTTGCAAAAAAAAATGCTAAAATTAATCTTGCCAAAATTCAATTTATTCAATCAGATATATTTGAAAATATTGAAGACAAGTTTGATATTATTGTCTCAAATCCTCCCTATATTTCGAAAGATGAATTTGAAATATTGCCAAATGAAATAAAAAAATTTGAACCGGAAATAGCACTTTTAGCAGAAGAAAATGGACTCTATTTTTACAAAAAAATATTGGAAAATGCAAAAAAATATTTGACTGATACGGGCAGAATTTATTTTGAAATTGGTTGTGATCAGGCGAACAGAATTTCTGAAATTGCTATAAAAAATGGCTTTTCTAAAATTGACGTTTCCAAAGATTTAACTGTTTTTGATAGAATTATGAAAATAAGTAATTAATAAAAAAATGATGAGGATTTATGGATAAATTTGTAATAAATGGCGGAAAAAAATTACAAGGTGAGGTGATAATTAGCGGAGCAAAAAATGCAATTCTTCCGATTATGACCGCTACTCTTTTGGCAAAAGGAAAATCAATTTTGCACAATGTTCCTTATTTGAATGACATTAAAATGATGGCATATTTGCTGCGAGTTATTGGGGCAAAAATAGAATTTACAAATGGCTCAATGAGCATTGATGCAAGTCATGCAGATTTTTGCGAAGCTCCTTATGAATTGGTGAGTAAAATGCGTGCATCAGTTTATGTCTTAGGACCACTTTTGGCAAGATTTGGAAAGGCAAAAGTATCTTTTCCTGGTGGTTGTGCAATTGGCACGCGTCCGGTAGATCTTCATTTGAAAGCAATGGAATTGCTTGGTGCAAAAATAAAAATAGAACACGGATATATTTTGGCAACTTGTAAAAAATTGCAAGGAAACGAAATAAAATTTGAAAAAGTTAGTGTCGGGGCAACTGCAAATGTATTGATGACGGCAGTTTTAGCAAAAGGCATAACAAACATTTACAATGTTGCGAAAGAGCCTGAAATTGGAAGTTTGATTGACTGTTTAAAATTGATGGGTGCAAAAATCGAAGGAAGAGATACAAATCATCTTAAAATTACAGGAGTAAATAAGTTGCATCCATTTGAAGCCGAAATGATGCCGGATAGAATTGAAGCTGGCACTTTTCTTATTGCTGGTGCGATAACAGGAAGCAAATTGAAAATAAAAAATTGTATTCCAAAAAATAACCAAGCGTTGATAAATAAGCTTAAACAAGCAGGATTTAAAATTAAAATTTCTGATAAAGAAATTGAAATATTTCCGTCCAAAAAAATATTTCCAGTTGATGTTGTTACCTATCCATTTCCAGATTTTCCAACCGATTTGCAGGCACAATTTATGGCGTTGATGACCTTGGCGGATGGAGAATCTCGTATTGAAGAAACTATTTTTCCAGAACGATTTATGCATATTGCCGAATTAAACAGACTTGATGCAGACGTCTCACTAAATAAAGCGATAGCTTTGATAAAAGGCGTGAAAAAATTAAGTGGCGCAAAAGTGATGGCAACTGATTTGAGAGCGAGTGCCGCTCTGGTTTTGGCAGGACTTGCCGCCGAAGGTGAGACAACAATTTCTCGAATATATCATATCGATCGCGGTTATGACCAAATTGAAAAAAAACTCAGTGATTTGGGTGCAGATATTAAAAGAGTGAAAAGTTAATTTTTGTTTTAATTGAGTATTTATGAAAAGTGTAATAGTTGGAATGAGTGGCGGTGTGGATAGTGCAGTTACCGCATTATTACTGAAAAAACAAGGTTATCGAGTGGTTGGCTACACTTTGAAATTTGGGGAAGAAAACAACAAGTGTTGCAAAGTTGATGACGCACGATTAACTGCATCTCAAATAGGAATTAAGTATGTAACCATTGATATTTACGAAGAATTTGAAAAAAACATAATTCAGTATTTCATTGCAGAATATTTGAATGGAAAAACGCCGAGTCCGTGCCCGATTTGCAATTTCTTCAAATTTGGAATTGGACTTGAATATGCCCAGAAAAATGGAATAAATTTCATCGCAACTGGACACTACGCAACGATTAAAAACGGCAAACTTTATGCGGCACCATCACCGAAAGATCAAGCTTACTTTTTGAGCCGATTATCTCCCAAAATTTTAGATAGAATTTTATTGCCACTCGGTGAATATTCGAAAGATGAAATTCGCAAAATTGCGGAAGAAAACGGCTTAATCGTTGCCAATAAAAAAGATAGCCAAGATATTTGCTTTGTGGAAGATGACTATCGAGATTTTTTAAAAACACGAAATGTGAAACCAAAAATGGGCGAGATTATTAATGTAAATGGCGATAAAATCGGCGAGCATTTTGGCATTTGGAACTATACCGTTGGGCAGAGATTTCGAAAAGGCGGGCTTCCCCAAAAGATGTACATAACTGTGATAAATGCCACCAAAAATCAAATCACGATTGGCGAAGAAAAAACACTATTCAAAGATGAAATTTACTGTTCAAATTTGAATTTGCTTGTTGATGAAAGTTTTTTTGAAAAACAACTTTTTGTAAAGGTACGCTCGCGCGATGAATACCATTCTTGCACCGCTAAAAAAGTGGAGCAAAATGGTGTAAGCATCAAATTTAACAAACCCGTTCGTGACATTTCGGCGGGACAACTGGCAGTTTTGTATCACAAAGTTTCAGACGAAAAGATGATGGTTGTAGGAAGTGGTTGGATTGAATATCCAATTAATGGTGGCTTTGCAAAGCAAAACGCCATCTTTAAGAACAAGGAATGACCAAATTGCAAAATAAAAAAATATTAAAAATTAAACCGCTCCAAACAGAGCGATTTTTTTAATTACAACATTTTGGCATTTTTTAAAATTTTCATCATCCAAAAAGTAGATTCTATTTCGATTGAAGCTTCTTCACTTCGCACCTCTCCGAGCCCCATATGAGAACCGGTGATGTAATAAGTGTTCCTTTTTTCTTGCAGATATGCTTTTGGAAAGCTGTATAACCCAGTTTTTGTCTTAAACTGATTCAAATGCTCGATGCAGCTTTTAAACCATTTACTCTTGATAACAGGTTCAAAATTACTCATTAAAGTCAGTCGAAGGATAAAGCTCTGCTTTTGATGAGGATTAAGGTCAAAATCAAAAAATCCGGGAAGCCAGATGTTCCAACCTACCACCAAAAAACGTTTAGGATGGGATATGATAATGCCATAACCTTCTGGAAATTTTTGATATTTTTTATTAAGCACATATTCCAAAATTGCATCAATTTCATCTTTGAAATCTTTGTATAGAACTTCAAATGCAAAAAGGTCATAAATCCAGGGAAGAGCAAATTTATCATCTTCATAAAGTTCTGGATTTATCATATCATAATTTTCAAAAGCCAGCGGAACATCTTTAAATAAAGCTTTATCTATAAAAATATCATAATCTTTTTTCTTGGTAAAATCATACATCAATTTCAATCGTTTCAGTAATATTTCTCTAACCAGATGATGTTCTTCATAGCCAGCATTAGCAAGTAGAGAGGCGATAACGTTTTGCAGAAAATAATTATTGTGAGGAAGATCGGTTTTGTTTTCTATATTCTCTAACCACGCAAGATGTTTTGTTACATTTTTATCAAAATTGCTAATTCCTTTGGTGATGCCAAATTGGATGAGTTTACCTAAAGAATTTTCTAAGCTCTTATCGTAGTTGCCGTGAATTGTGTCGTATATTCTTCTTGTTTTTAAACATTTCATCCAATATTTTGCATCTGTTTGATTAACAAGTTGAGAACGCAAAATTCCCAAATCCATCTCCGCATCTTCGTCAAATAATTCTGTGGCAATGCGATATCTGATAATTGGATTTGCCTTTTCAAAAAGTTGCTCTAAAATCTCTTTATTTTCCATTTTTCCCCACTAATTTTTAATCCCGTCCAGAATGTTAATTGAACTATAAATGTCAAACAAAAAAGTGAAACATAATAATTTATTTTAGAAAAATCATAATATTTTAAAAAATTAGTTGTCAGAAAAAGAGGGTAATAATATCTAAACAAAATTATTTAGGAGAGATGATGAACGATAAAAAATTGATTCACAAAGCAAAAATTGCATCAAAAAAAGCTTACGCACCATATTCAAAGTATAAAGTTGGTGCAGCAATAAAATGCAAAAACGGGAAAATATTTGTCGGTTGTAATGTGGAAAATACTTCTTATGGATTGACTAATTGTGCGGAGAGGAGTGCCATCTTCAACGCTATTTCCGAAGGCGAGATGGAGTTTGAAAAATTAGTGGTTTATGTTGAATCGGGGCCGGTTCCAACTCCTTGTGGAGCGTGCCGTCAAGTGATTGCCGAATTTTGTAATGACATCAAAATAATTATGATTTCAGGTAAAAAGGTCGAAAAATCTTCTATCGATAAACTTCTACCGATGAAATTTAAATTATAAAATTATTTTAGCCATCAGCTAATTATCGTTATTTATTCAATGTTTTTAAAAAGCGTGCTAACAGCTCTTTCGAAATTCGTTTTGGTTTTCCTGATTCTATAAATGCTCCTTTTACGATAGCAACATTGCAAAGTTCGTTTTTTGAATCAAATATCTCCTGTTTCCAAATAGAAACAATTCTTGATATTTTCAGTATGTTAGATTTCACGATAATATTTTCTTCTAATTGAATGCCATTTTTGAATTCCATCTCAACATTGGTCAGATAAATGCTGATTCCCATTTCTCTCAATTTTTTGATTGGAATTTTCATTTGCATCAAAGCATCAGCTCGTGCTTCTTCATATATTTGCAAATATTTTGCATTATTTAAATGGCCATAAATATCACATTCAAATCCCCATATTTTTCTTTTGTAAATCATTGATACCTCCACAAAAAACATTCTTTTAGCACTCTAAAATTAGTCAAATAAAAAAACAAATTCAATTAAATTATTTTTTTTCATTTACAAAAATTGGTAATAATAAACAATTGCCAAAAATTAAATGGGAGGAAAAGTGCAAAAAGAACTTATCGAAATTTGCGAAGAATATCCCCAACTAAAACTCGATTTTCATTACAAAATATGGGAAACAGATTTCTTGCGATTTTACAAAAGTCAGATTAATTACAACATTTCTAAAACATCAATTTCTCTTTCTACAACGGCTTATAAGGGTAAAAAGTCTTACAGTTTTTCCTTAAAAAATCCGACAAAAGAGATGCTCAAAAATAGAATTGATGATGTTTTAAAGTTAATTGATCAATTACCAGAAGATCCAGATTTTGTAGATTTGGAAGATGATTTGAGCAAAACAGAAGAGAAAGAAAAAATCAACAACATCGAAAAAGTTTCTCTTGATAAAAAAATCGAAATTCTAAAGAGAGTTTCAAAAGCTGTAAAGCCTTATGATTTCAAAATTTATGGAACCTTCATTTGCAATTATAGAACACTTTACATTGTAAATAGTAACGGCTTAAATAAACGCGAAATTAGCTCTCCGATTTATTTGGAATGTAAAGCTGTAAATCAACAGAATGAAGTTACTATTTTGGAAGCTTATGGTGGAGAAAATTTTGACACTTTCAATGAAAAGGATTTTATTTCTAATCTTACCCAAAAAGTGGAAGTGGCAACCGGCGAAATTGTGGATGTTGAAGCAGGAAAATATGAAGTAGTGCTGGCTCCACGCTGTATTGGAGACTATTTTCAATATTTGGGTAGCAGTATTTATGCGGGTAGTTTAGATTCAAAGCAAAGTTTCTTTGAAGGTAAAATTAATGAAAAAGTTTTTCCAGAAAATGTTACTCTTACCGATAATCCCAAACTTCCAGGATTGATTAATTTTGACTATAATGATGATGGTCATATTTACAACAAAATGCCCATCATTGAAAATGGTGTTTTCAAGAATTTTTTTGTTAATAATTATTATGGTCATAAACTTAAAATGAAAAAAAATGGAGCAGATGGCAGTGCACTTGTGATGAAAACGGGAGATAAAAATCTTACTGAAATGATTGGTTCAATAAAAAAAGGACTCTATATTTCCAGCCTACATTATATGAATTTTATCAATCGAAAAGAGACATCAATTACTGGCTTGACGCGTGATGGAACGTTCTTAATTGAAAATGGAAAAATTACAAAAGTTGTGAATAATCTGCGTTTTACCGAAAATATTTCTGATATCATAAAGGGAATCACAGAGATTGAAAATAAATCTTATACGATTCCTTATTCCAGTAATTATGGTGAATTTGGGATTTACAGTGCCAAAATGCCGCACGTAAAAACGAAAGATTTTAAGATTAGCTCATCAACGAGAATGGTTTAGGAGAGAAAAAATGAAAAAATTAGTTTATGATATTATCGGAAAACTAAACGTGCAAAATATCACTTATGCCGATGTTCGCTTTACTAATAGTGATAATCAGCAGATATATTTTGAAAAAGGGAAATTGAAACATTTTGGTTCTAATTTGAATTCGCTCGCTTTGGGAATTCGGGTTTTGGCAGATGGATGTTGGGGTTTTGCGGGAACCACAATTCTTACGGAAACTTCAATTGATAAAACGATAAAAAGAGCAATCTCAAATGCTAAAACTGGAGGTAAATTTCGCAAAGAACCTGCTTCTTTTAAAAAATTAAAACCGATTCAAGACAGCTATTCTTTCAAACCAATCGAAGATCCATTTCTGATGGATGATAAATATAAAATTGATTTCCACGAAAAAATAGCACAAAAACTGGTTGGAAATAAGAAGATAGTTTATTCAAATGTTTACAGCAAATTTTACAGACAATACAAAATTTTTGCTAATACAGAAGGAACTTTTGTCGATTCGCTGGTTTACGATACAATGCCGATGATGTATGTTTTGGCATCAAATGGTGAAGAATCAATGTGTAGAACGTATCCAGGACATATGAACGGCAGACGAGGTGGTTTTGAGATTGTTCGTAATTTGAAGATGGCAGAAAATACCGATAAAATCATCGAGGAAGCGATTGAACTTTTGGATGCTCCTCGCATCAAAGAAGAACGAGCTGATATTATTATTGGTGGTGGACACTTGGCTTTACAATTACACGAAAGTGCAGGACACGCCACAGAAGTAGATAGAATTTTTGGAAAAGAAATTTCCTACGCGGGTAAAACTTTTATCAAACCTGCAATGCTCAGAAATTTCAGATATGCTTCTGATATTGTAACTATTTACAGTGATAGCACTAATGAAAGTGGAATGGGTTATCATATTGTGGATGATGAGGGAACGCCCGGTACAACTATTGATATTGTGAAAAATGGAATTTTGGTTAATCAGCAAACATCTCAGGAAAGTGCTTTACTTCTTGGTGTGCAACCAAGCTCTAATATGTTGGCTTCTTATGCAGATGACATTCCACTTATTCGAATGACAAATTTTTGTTTGGCACCAGGAAAAGGAAGTTTGGAAGATTTGATTAAATCTACTGAGAATGGTTATTTTATCGATTTTACCAAAACTTGGAGTATTGATGATAACCGAAATAATTTCCAATTTACCACCGAAATTGGGTGGAAAATAAAAAATGGAGAGTTGAAACATATTGTGAAAGAGCCGACATATTTTGGAATTACTCCAGAATTTTGGGCAGCCTGCAATGGAATTTGTGGTGAAGAAGAGTGGGAATTTCACGGAACTTTCCACTGCGGAAAAGGTGAACCGGGTCAAAGTATGCATCTTTCTCACGGTCTTGCTCCTGCCAGATTCAAAAATGTTGTTTGCAATGTAAAAGCATAGAATAAATTCTAAAAAATTAGGAGGTGTAAAATGACGATAACGCAATTACAAAGTTTTTTTGGGTGGTGTTCGATAATCAATTCAGGATTATTTTTTTTGGCATTTCTATTTCTTTCGATTGGTCGTAATTTTGTTTACAAAAAGCACAGTATTTTTTTTAAAATAGCAGAAGAAAAATGGAATGAAATTATCTATTCTGCAATGATATTTTTTAAAACATCTTTATTTATTTTCAACATCGTACCATACATAGCATTATACATCATCAATAAGTAACTTGTTTGTTTAAGAGTTACTTATACGATTTTAGACGGAAAAAGTTCTTTATAAAGCTGTAGTTTTTTTTGCATTAGTTCTACTAAATTTTGATTAGAAAATTGGCATTTTCAGGCAAGCAGAATAAGTAGAAAGAGTGCGTTCGCAAATAGCGGGCGTTACTTTCTTTATCTTGCTTGTCGGGTTGCCAATACCTCTAATCAGGATGTAAGGGAAGTTACGTCCTTTTTTTATTTTTGAAAAAAGACATAAAATAAATGAAGTGGGGGAAAAGTAAGATGAGAAAGATTGTAATTCACTTTTTGATTTTCACGCTAATTTTATCGACAATATTGTTTATTGGATGTTCGTATGGTAGAAAAAATGACCATGCTCACAAAATTTATGTTGGATCGATAAATTCAAATATTTATCATTATCCTCATTGCGAATGGGCTAAGAAAATTTATAAATCAAATGAAATCTGGTTTTCAAATAAGAATAGTGCAGAAGAAACTGGATATCGAGCTTGCAAAATATGCTGTCCATAAATGATAATTTAATTGTAAATAATCAAGAAATCTATTAGAAAATATAAAATTATTGACATTATAACCCCTCAAAAAATCAATGCAATCCTAAAAGACATGGAAAAAGTAACAGGAGATAAATGATGAAAAAAGGAATTCACCCAAAATATGAAAAGGTAACAGTTACCTGTTTATGTGGTAATACTTTTGAAACTTATTCTACAAACAAAAGTATTGCAAAAGTAGATATTTGTTCGAACTGTCATCCTTTTTATACTGGAAAACAGCGTTCAGTAAACAAAGAAGGTAGAATCGAGAAGTTCAAACAGAAGTATCAAAAATTTAACAAGACAGAAAAATAGAAAGTTAAAGTAATTCGCACCATAACTCTATCATTTGCAGTTGTGGTGCGATTTTTTTAAGGATAAAATTAATGAGTAAAACGAAAATTGAAGTTGGTGGACAAGCTGTCATCGAAGGTGTGATGATGCGAGGTCCACAATATCTTGCGACTGCAATTCGCAGAAAAGATGATACAATAGAAGTAAAAAAAAATGAATTTATTAGCGTTACCAAAAATAATAGATTTTTTGGATTACCGATTATTCGTGGTTTTGTGAGTTTGATAGAAATGATGATTATCGGGATTAAAACCCTAAATTTCTCTGCATCTCGTGCTGAACTTGATTGGAAAGAAGAAAAAGAAAAAAAGAAAAGAAGAGAGAAATCGGAAACTTCTAAAAAAATGGGAGAGATTTTCAGCTATATCTTTGCGTTTGGATTGGCTTTTTTACTGTTTGCATATTTGCCGTATCAAATCGCAGATTGGGTGAAACTCGCCAAAGAAAATATCTATTTCAATCTTTTTGCTGGTTTCATCAGGATTTTATTTTTCGTCATTTATGTTTGGGCAATTAGCTTAATGAAAGATGTTAAGCGGATTTTTGAATATCACGGTGCCGAGCATAAAGCCGTTCACGCTTTTGAAAATAAGAGTAATCTTGTGGCTGAATTTGTGCAAAAATATTCGACGCTTCATCCGCGTTGTGGCACGAGTTTTATGTTTTTTGTTTTACTAATAGCAATATTTATTTTCTCAATTGTGGATACGATATTCGCCTATTTTTGGGGTGTTCCTTCTCTCTTTCTAAGATTGGGATATCATTTTTTAATGATGCCTTTGATATCCGGTATTTCTTATGAAGTTCTCAAACTTTCTGGAAAAAATATTAATCATCCACTCGTAAAATTTATGACATCTCCCGGATTGATATTGCAAAGAATTACGACGCAACCACCGAATGATAAGCAAGTGGAAATCGCTGTAATTGCGATGAAATGTGCTTTGGAAATGGATGTTTCCGATTATGAAAATATAGTTTTCCTCGATTCCAAAAAGGATAGTAAATGATTCCTGAAAAAAAAATCGAAGAGCTAAAGCAAGAACATCAAGAGTTACAAAAAAAAATAATTGACCCAACAAATATGTCTAATCAGCGATATTATCGAAAAATTTCTAAACGCTTTAATTATTTACAAGAAATTTTGATTTGTTGCGATGAGGTTCAAGATTTAGAAAAAGGAATTTTAGATAATAAAGAGATGCTGAAAACTGAGAATGATAAAGAACTTCTGGAAATGGTACAAGAAGAATTAACTGATTTTCAAGGCGATTTGAAGAAGAAAATTGAAATTTTAAAAGATTTACTTGTTCCCAAAGATCCAAATGATGAAAAAGATGTGATTGTGGAAATTCGTGCCGGAACAGGTGGGGAAGAAGCAACACTTTTTGTTGCCGATCTTTACCGAATGTACAACTATTATATAGAAAAAATGGGCTGGAAAAAAGCAGTAATTTCCTCAAATTCTACCGGAGTGGGTGGTCTAAAAGAGATAATTTTCTCGGTATCGGGAAATGATGTTTACGGAAATTTGCGTCACGAAAGTGGTGTGCACCGCGTGCAAAGAGTTCCAGAAACAGAATCTTCGGGAAGAGTTCACACCTCTGCCGTTTCTGTTGCTGTTTTGCCAGAAGCAGACGATGTTGATGTCGAGATTAATCCAAATGATTTGAAAATTGATGTTTATCATTCATCTGGTCGAGGAGGGCAAAGTGTGAATACCACAGATTCCGCAGTTCGTATAACACATCATCCATCGGGATTAGTTGTAACTTGCCAAGATGAAAAATCTCAATTAAAAAACAAAAACAAAGCAATGAAAGTTTTGCGTTCGAGACTGTTGGATATAGAAATTTCCAAACAAGAATCGCAGCGAGCAGCAAAACGAAAATCACAAGTGGGAACGGGTGATAGAAGTGCCAAAATTAGAACCTATAATTTTCCACAATCACGAGTTACCGATCACAGAATTAATTTGACATCATATAATCTGGATAACATTTTGCTCGGAGATATTCAAGAGTTTATTGAAGCGCTAAAACTGAGGCATAGAGAAGAGGAAGTGAATACTTAAAATTTGAAAATGGTCATTAATAATCGAGAAATGCAGGTGTAAAAAATGTGGATAATATTAATTGTTGTAATATTTTTTATTTTAGCAGGTTTTTTTTCTGGAATTGAAGCAGGCTTTATCTCAATTGATAGACTTAAATTTGAACAACAAGCAAAAAAAGATAAGACAAAAAAGAAGATTTTGCAATTTTTGGAAAGTCCAGAAAAACTTTTTGGCACAACTCTTTTTGGAACAAATATTTCAATCGTAATAGTCTCTTCGCTTTCGATGTTTCTGCTCAATAGCTACAAAAATAATAAGTTATCTGAACAGACGGCAACACTCATTATTGCGGGTGTTATTCTAGTTTTTGCAGAAATCATTCCCAAAGCTCTTTACAGAGATTTTCCTAGCAAACTTGTAACACACGGTTTTCCTTTACTAAATATTTCTAGGCTTATTTTTACTCCATTTGTAAAATTCGTTTCACTTTTAAATAAAGCTTTATCAAAATTATTAAAGTTGGAAGATAAAGATGGCTTCAATCTCATTACCAGAGAAGATCTTTCGTATATGTTGGCAGAAACGAAGGATGAAGATACTTTCCAAAAGCATCAAAAACAAATGCTCGAAGAAGTGTTGGAATTTACGGAACTTAATGCAGAAAATGTGATGATTCATCGTACTGAAATTGTTGCATTTAACGAAAATACGTCAATTGAAGAAGTAATAAAAACTGCCAGTAAGAACGGATTTACCCGATTTCCCGTATTTCAGGAAAATCTTGATAAAATAGTCGGAATATTGATTATTTACGATATTCTCAACACAAAATCAATTGTTGATAAAATTGCTGGAGATTTTATCCGTGAAGCCTATTACGCTCCAGAAAATAAAGATGTGAACACACTTTTGTTGGAAATGCAAGCGAAGAAAAAAAGTATGGCGATTGTGATTGATTCGTTTGGTGGAACCGCTGGACTTGTTACGATTGAGGACATTTTAGAAGAAATTGTGGGTGAAATTGAAGATGAATATGATAATGTTCGAACTGTGCAAGAGGTTAAAAAGATTAATGCAAATACTTACATTGTGCAGGGTTTTGTGGAAATAGATTTTTTGAATGACGATTTTGATATGAATTTGCCAGAAGGAGATTATGAAACGATTGCCGGATTGATTATTGACAAATTAACACAAATTCCGCAAGCGGAAACAACGTTAGAAATTGGAAATTGGAAAATTAAAATTTTACAAGCTACAAGCAAGAAAATTATCAAAGTAAAATTAATAAAACAAAAATAAATTTGGAGAAATTATGAAATTAGTGGAATGCGTTCCCAATTTTAGTGAAGGTAAAGATAAGAAAATTTTAGATGCAATTGCGACATCTATCAAGTCTGTAAAAGGTGTTACACTTTTGGATATGGATCCCGGTGAAACTACAAATCGTACTGTTTTCACAATGGTTGGCGAACCGGATCCAGTTGTTGAAGCTGCATTTCTTGCTATCAAAACTGCTGGTCAATTAATCGATATGAGTAAACATTCTGGTGCACATCCACGCATGGGTGCAACCGATGTTTGCCCGTTTATTCCAGTTGCAAATATGACAATGAACGAATGCGTAGAACTTGCTCACAAACTTGGAAAACGAGTTGGTGAAGAGTTGGAAATTCCTG
>CAYQOZ010000010.1:0-26840 GCA_964419355.1 uncultured Candidatus Cloacimonadota bacterium
CATCTTTGATTTTGCAATTTGCGGTTGGCATTATCGATGAATTTCCGATTGAAGGTGAATGAAAAAAGATATTTAAGTTTATCACAATCATTCTAATACAACTAAAAAAATTAAGATAGGATTTTGATGAAAAAAAAAGATTTATTGAATTTGATACTTTTGATAACTGTTGTAAGTTTTGCTACTTATAAATATTTGAACAAAGAATTTCATTATCAAAAATCTGCATTCTTGATGGATACACTCGTAGATATAAAAATTGTAACTCACAATAAAAATTCGGAATCTCTTATCGATAGCACCTTCAAATTAGTCGAAAGATTAGATAAAAAATTTTCATTTTATAACGATGAAAGTGAAATTGGAAAATTTAATAGTAATCAAATTGATTATCTGTTTTTTGATAAAGATTTTACTGAAATATTTAGGATTGCAGATTCTCTTTATGTTTTTTCAAATTCTCTTTTTGATGTTACTATCGGCGATTTAACTGAACTTTGGCGTGGTCATATCCCGGCAGAAGATTCTATCCAAATGATGAAAAAAAAAACAGGTTTCTATAAATTGCAATTCCAAAATGGAAAAGTGAAAAAGCCCGCAGAAATGAAAATAAACTTGGGAAGTTTGGCAAAAGGATATATCGTTGATGAAGCAGTGAAATATCTTATGAAAAATTTTGCTGAATCGGGATTTGTAAATGCTGGCGGAGATATGCGAATTTTTGGTTCAAAAATTAAAATAGGTATTCAACATCCGCGTAATAAAAAATCTGAATTGGTTGGAGTGCTCAAAATTGAAAACAAAGCTGTAGTTACATCTGGAGATTATGAGCGCTATTTCATCAAAGATGGAGTTCGTTATCATCATATAATAAATCCAAAAACTGGTTATCCCGCGAATTGTAATATTTCGGTAACTGTGATTGCAAATAGTGCTTTGGTTGCCGATGCGTATTCCACCGCTCTATTTTTGATGGAGACAAATGCTGGCATAAAACTGGCTGAAAATGTCGAAAATTTGGAAGCATTAATAATTTTTGAAGAGGAAAATATTTTGAAAGCAAAAAGCACAAACGGATTTGAACAGTATTTAGAAAGCTGGTCTGCTACTGATATCGAGTTTAATTAAGGAAATATAATGAAAGGAAAAATTGATATTCAAAGTTTGAATGATGATAGGAATATTACAATTGATAAAGTTGGTGTGAAAAATGTGCGTTATCCAATTGTGGTGGAAGATAGAAAAAATGGTAGTCAGCAAACGGTAGCTGAACTTGATATTTTTGTGGAACTGCTTCATCATCATCGCGGAACGCATATGAGCAGATTTTTGGAAGTATTGAACAATTTTCATCAGGAAAATTTCATCAAAAATCTTCCACAATTTTTGAGTGAAATAAAATCGCGCTTGAATGCTGACGCCGCTTTTGTGAATATTTCATTTCCCTATTTTATCAATAAAACTGCCCCCGTTTCCAAAACGAATTCATTGATGTCATATGATTGTTTTTTTGAAGCATCCTACAAAAAAGATTTTCAATTAAATATCGGAGTGAAAGTTCCAATAACGACTCTTTGTCCTTGCTCAAAAGAGATTAGCGATAATGGTGCTCACAGTCAAAGATCGTTGGTGCAAGTAAACATTGAATATAATGATTTTATTTGGTTGGAAGAGATTATTGAAGTGATAGAATCTTCAGCAAGTTGTGAAGTTTATTCTCTATTGAAGAGAGTTGATGAAAAATATGTTACTGAAAAAGCTTATAATAATCCGCGTTTTGCCGAAGATATTGTGCGAGAAATTACCACAAAATTACAAAAAGATAAGAGAATAACTTGGTTCAAAGTTGAAACTGAAAATATAGAATCTATCCATAATCATAGTGCTTATGCGTGCGTGGAGAAGAATAGATGTTGAAAGTAAAATCAATAAAACTAAAAAATGATTTTAAAATAATTTATGGAAAAGATTCTTCAACTGCTCTTGTTTGTTTACAACTTTTCATAAGAATGGGTTCAAATTGGGAGAAACCAAACGAAGCTGGCTATTCCCATTTTTTGGAACATTTAGTTTTTAAGTCCACCCATAAATTTCCGCAAAACTCTGTGATGGAATATGTTACAAACTTAGGCGGAAGTATGAACGCTTACACAGAATACGATTCGACCTGCTTCTACCTTACTTTGCCATCCAAATTTTTAACGGAAGGTTTGGAAGTGTTGGCCCAATTAATTTTGCATTCCAATTTTAATGAAGAAGAATTTGAATTTGAAAAAAAAGTTGTAATTGAGGAGTTAAAAGAGTATCAAAATAATCCAGAAGAAGCTTTTTTGGATAATATTTCCAAAGAATATTTTGTTACAAATCCGTATAAAAATCCAATAATTGGAAATATTCAAAATTTGAATAATGCAAAAATAGAAGATCTCAAAAAATTTTATGAAAAATATCACTCTCCCAATAATAGTTTTTTGGTAGCAACTGGAGATTTTTATGACCTTAAACTTTTGAAGATAATTGAAAAATATTTTGGAAATTGGAAAAAGACTAAAATAAAAAAACAACAAAAAGTTAAGAAAGATTTTCCTGATAAATTTGCCGTAACTTCTTACCAGAAAAAGATATCAAACGATTTGCTTGCCTTTGTTTTGCCCGATTTATCCGATAACGATTCGCAAGCGTATCCTCTTTCACTGATTACAAAAGTGTTTGCAACCGAGAAAAATTCGCGTTTACATCAAAGATTATTTGCCGATGAAAAATTGGTTGATGGGATAAAAGTGCATTCTCTCAGCGGGATAAATGATGGTGCTACGGTGATTCTGGTAATGCCGAAAAAAAATGCAAATATTGATATTATTGTCAAAATATTTTTGGAAGAGCTGGAACAATTTTATTTGTATGGTTTGAATAAAATTGAATTGGAAGAGCATAAAAAAGAGTTGAATCATTTTCACAGATACTCTTTTGAGTATATGGAATCATTAGCTTCCAATTTGGGAAGTGAAGAATTGGCACTTGGTTACGAGGAATTTTTCCAATATCCAAAAAAAATTAATGCCCTAAATATTCAAGATGTAAATGAGGTGATAAAAGAATATTTCAAATCGAAATATTTGCATATTTATCACTGTGGTGCAACAAAAAAATCTCTGCTTGAAGCAAAAAAATATTTGGGAAAAAAAGATGCTTTTACCTCAATACCAAAAATCAAACAAAACTTTTTTGAAACCAAACTTGAAAATGGAATGAAGATACTTCTGAAAAAAGTGAAAGGAAAACCAACAGTGGGAATTTCACTTTCATATGAAGTTTCACAACTTAATGAAAACATCCAAAATAGAGGTATAAATGCATTTACAAGCGGATTGATGCTCTATGGAAATAAGAAGCGTGATTATAAACAATTTTTAAAATTCTGCTCAACAAATGGAATAAGTTTTGGTATTAATGCCAGAAGTGAAACGACAACAGTTTACGCAAAATGTTTCACGGAAATGTTATCAATGACCTTGGAACTTATATCCGAAGTTATTTTATATCCCACTTTTCCGAAAGATTATCTGGAAAATTTGCAAACAACCTACAAAAGTAATTTGGACAGAATCAAGGATTATCCCGAATATTATGCTGGAAAACTTTGGGAAAAAATGCTATTTGGAAACGAAAATAATTTGATGAATAAATTTGGAAATAAAACTTCAATAGACAAAATATCTGTAAAAAAAATCACAAATTGGTATAAAAAATATTACAATCCTCGTAATTTATCTCTCGCAATTGTAGGTGATTTTGATTTTGATGAAGCTCTCTTTATTTGTGAGAAAAATTTTGTATTTTCTGAAAATGGTTTTATTAAATCTCAGCAAGTTCCTATTTTTGAATCCAACAAAAAAAGATTCAAAAAATTAAAAAATGGTTCTGCTCAAGCTATCATCAATATTGGTGGTTTTGGGTGCAAGGGTTCAGATTTCAAAAAGAATACCGCTTTTCATATTCTATCTGCGATAATTGGCGGAGATACCGACTCCAGATTATTCAATGAAATCAGAGAAAAAAGAGGATTGGGCTATTCGGTAGGAATGGATTTTCACATGATTCGCTCGTTAGGATATTGGAATATTTCAGCGGTTGTTGATAAAAAAAATGAGCAACAAACTATTGATATTATTTTCTCTGTTTTGGAAAATGTAAAGAAAAATGAAATTACAACTGAGGAATTGCAAAGAGCAAAAAACTACATTTTGGGACAAAGATTAATCGCTGATGAAAGCGTATTAAGCCAAGCTCAAACTCTTTCTGTACTGGAAGCAATTGGTTACGGATATGAACACTACAAAAAACGAGATGAAAGATTGATGAATGTAGATTTGAAAATACTGCATCAACTTGCGGAAGAGTATTTTAAAGAAGAAAATTATTTTGTTTATCTATTATCGTAATATGCGTTTTTCGAGGTAAAATGAAAAATTATGTAGGAATTGATTTGGGTTCTAGAATGGCAAAAATTGTTGTTCTGCAAAATGGGAAAATTGTATTTACAGAAGTGATGGATACTGGCGTAAACCCGCAAAAAACATCTGAAATTCTATTAGAAAAAGCTCTTTCTGAAATTAATAAAAATGATATTGATAAGATTTATTCTACCGGTTACGGACGAAATATTGTTCCATTTTCCGATAAGCGTATTTCAGAAATTTCCTGTCACGCAAAAGGTGTGCACTATTTTTTCCCAACAGCAAAAACGATTGTTGATATCGGCGGGCAGGATTCCAAAGTAATTCTTAAAAATGAAAAAGGTAAAGTCATCGATTTTGTGATGAACGACAGGTGTGCAGCAGGAACCGGCAAATTTTTAGAAGTTACAGCGGTTACTTTGGAAACAACAATTGACAAATTGGGTGAGCTTGCAATTGGCTCTTTAGATGAAATTGAAATCAATAGCACTTGCGTGGTTTTTGCCGAATCGGAGATAATTGGATTGATTGCGGAAGGCAAAAAAAAATCGGAGATAATTCAAGGAATTCATCAATCGATTGCTAAGAGAACGATGAATTTAATGGCTCGATTGCATTGGCAAAAACCGATTGTTTTCACGGGTGGAGTAGCCAGAAATATCGGAATGCAAAAAGCAATTTCCAAAATTTTGAAATCAGATTTAGTTATTCCCGAAGATTGTTTCATAACCGGAGCTTTGGGTGCAGCAATCTTTGCAATGGAAGGTGAAAAATGAAAAAATTTTCGTTAATAATAATATTTCTGACAGCATTATTATTTGCTCAGAAAATTCATGAAACTTTAGAATATCAAGTGAATCTTATTCGTTTCTATCGGAATGAACAGGAATATGAGAATGTGATAAATTATGCAGATTCGGCAATGAGTGAGCAAATTATGTTGGATTCATTGCACTATTTCAAAGCTATTGCCTTATTTGAGCAAGAAAATTGGGAAAAATCTGCTGATAATTTTGGCAGAGCAATGCTTTATAATCAGAATGAAGACTTTCTTATTAAAACCACAAAATCTTACAAAGAAGTGCTAAACAAAATACCATCTCTCAAAGCGATAGAGGTAAATTCAAAGATAATCGATGATGTGGATGCAGAAAAACCAAAATTGCATAACCATTTTTTGAAAATAATGGCACTTCTTTATGAAAAAAATAATCTTTTTGAGGAAGCGAATGATGTCTATAAAACAATCTTGAGTTCAGATATTTATGCAGAACCTTTGTGGCTGGAAATAAAAATTGCCAAAAATTATATCTATCAGAAAGAGTATTCTAAAGCAATGCATTCTTTGGAGCTTGTTCTAGCCACCGAAGATAAAAATTGCGTTAAGGATGCACTTTTTTTATACTATCTCGCTGCCTATTCAAATGAAAATTTTGAAATTGCCAAAGAGACTCTTATTGAACTTTACTGCAAATATCCCAATCATTTACAACGCGAAGAAATATTATTTAGCTTGGCAAAAATATTTGAGGGAGAAAATCAATTTTTGATGAGTTTGTTCTTTTTTAATGAATTGTATAAAATAAATGATGAAGCTCAAAAAATCAAAACATATCGTGAAATTGTAAGATTAAAAAAGCTGTTTATCGAAAATTCGTCAATTGAAGAACAGTTTGAGAATTTTATACCAGATTTCAAAAAGTGTGAGGAAAATATTAGCGATGAACAAATAAAAAACAAAATTTTAAAATAGGCACAATTATGATTTTGCTGTTATCACATTTTTCTATTTTCAGACGAGAGACAACTTTGCATTTCGTCAAATTGGTATAAACTCAATAAGTTATTGACGCCAAAACATCTAATAATTTTCTGGAAAAAATAATAAATTAAAAATACAGGTTAAACTTGGAAAATTTGACACTGTAAAAAAAAGGAGTAATTATGAAGACTTTTAAACAAGTTACATTAGACGGAAATACAGCGGCGACACATGTCGCTTACGCATTCAGCGAAGTAGCGGCAATCTACCCAATTACACCATCATCGCCGATGGGGCAATTAGCTGACGCTTGGGCAGCAAATGATCGCAAAAATGTTTTTGGACAAAAAGTTGAAGTTGTTGAGATGCAATCTGAAGCTGGAGCAGCCGGTGCCATTCACGGTTCATTATCTGCAGGGGCACTCACAACCACATTTACCGCTTCTCAAGGTTTGTTGCTGATGCTTCCAAATATGCACAAAATAGCGGGAGAGATGTTACCAACTGTTTTTCATGTTTCGGCTCGTTCTTTGGCGGCACAATCATTATCAATTTTTGGTGACCATTCTGATGTGATGTCAGCCAGAAACACAGGTTATGCGATGATGGCAGAAGGTTCATTACAAGAAATTATGGATTTGGCAATCGTTTCTCATCTCGCAACTTTGAAATCTAATATTCCTTTTTTGAACTTTTTTGATGGTTTTCGTAATTCTCATGAAATTCAAAAAATCGAAGTAGTTGATTACGAAACAATTGGCGAATTAATTGATATTGAATTGATAGAAAACTTCAGAAATAGATCAATGAATCCAGAAAGACCAATGGTGAAAGTTGGTGCACAAAATCCAGATGTCTATTTTCAAGGGCGAGAAACTACCAATAATTTTTATGATGCCACCCCACAAATTGTTCAGGATTATATGAACGAGTTGGCAAAAGTTACCGGCAGACAATATCATCTCTTCGATTATGTTGGTGCTCCTGATGCTGAAAAACTGATAATAGCGATGGGTAGCTCGGTTGACACAATCGAAGAAACTATCAATCATTTGAATAATAAAGGTGAGAAACTTGGTCTGCTTAAAATCAGACTTTACAGACCATTTTCGGTAAATGCTTTCATCGATGCAATTCCAAATTCGGTTAAGAAAATTGCTGTTTTGGATAGAACTAAAGAGCCGGGATCAATCGGAGAACCACTTTATCTCGATGTAGTTGCGGCACTCAAAGATAAAAAAAATATTACGATTATTGGTGGTCGTTATGGTCTCTCTTCCAAAGAATTTACACCCTCGATGGTAAAAGCAGTTTATGACCATTTGGACGGAAAAGCCACACACAATTTCACCGTTGGAATTAATGACGATGTTTCTCAAAAATCACTCGAAGTAAAAGAAGAAATCAATACACTTCCAAAGGGAACAATCAGTTGCAAATTTTGGGGATTGGGTTCGGATGGAACAGTTGGTGCGAACAAAAATTCCATTAAAATTATTGGCGATAGCACCGATATGTATGCTCAAGGTTATTTTCAATATGATTCCAAAAAATCTGGTGGAATTACGCGTTCTCATCTGCGTTTTGGAACAAAGCCAATTCAATCTGAATATTTAATTAATAACGCAGATTTTATTGGTTGTCATAATCCTGCTTTTATTGGGCGTTATGATATTTTGGAAGGAATTAAAAATGAAGGTATTTTTCTGCTAAATTCAAGTTGGGAAAAAGATAAAACTTTTGAAAATCTTACCGAAGATATGCAAAAAACAATCATCAAAAAAAATATCAAACTTTATAATATTGATGCATTAAAAATTGCTAATAGTGTTGGTTTGGGAACGAGAATTAATACTGTGATGCAGACTGCTTTTTTCCTCATCTCCGGAGTTTTGGATAGAGATGAAGCGATTAAAATGATTAAGCAGGCTATTCAAAAAACATTTATCAAGAAAGGTCAGGATATCGTTGATATGAATTGGAATGCAGTTGATAAAACAAACGAAGCTCTTGTGGAAATTTCTGTTCCAAACAAAATTCCTGTTTCACATACAAAAATGACTAAATTGGTTCCTGATGATGCAGATAAATTTACCAAAAATATCATCAAAAAAATTATGCAGGAAAAAGGTGATGAAATTTCGGTTTCCAATATGCCGATAGATGGTTTTGTACCATCCGGAACAACCAAATTAGAAAAACGCGGTGTTGCTCCTTTTGTGCCAAGATGGGACATTGAAAAGTGTATTCAATGTAATCAATGTTCGGTAGTGTGTCCGCACGCTGCAATTCGACCAAAATTGATTAAGAACAATGATTTGGATAATGTGCCAGAAAGTTTCAAAACTCTTACCGCAATGGGAAAAGATAAAGAAGATTTTCAATACAAAATCCAGGTTTATATTGAAGACTGTCAGGGTTGTAGTGTTTGTGTGAATGAGTGTCCTGTTCAGGCTTTAGCGATGAATCCGATTGACGAAGAACGCAAACTTGGTGAAAATGAAAATGTAGCATTTTTCGAATCACTTCCAACTGATGTGATGGGCTCTCAAAAAGAGACAACTGTAAAAGGAAGTCAATTCAAACAACCTCTTCTTGAATTTTCGGGTGCTTGTGCTGGTTGTGGTGAAACGCCTTATGTAAAGCTTCTAACTCAGCTTTTTGGTGAACGAATGATTATTGCAAATGCAACTGGTTGTTCATCAATTTGGGGTGGAACTTTCCCTACAATTCCATATTGCAAAAACAAAGATGGGCAAGGACCAACTTGGGCAAATTCTCTTTTTGAAGACAATGCTGAATATGGTTTTGGAATGCGTCTCGCTGTCGATGCAAACAGAAAACAACTTAAATATAATGTGGAAATATTGATAGAAAAGAAGATTACACCAGAACTCAAAAAAGCTCTTGAATACGCACTTGAAAATTGGGATTCTATTGATGCTGAAATGAAAATAAATACGGTCAAAATCAAAGAACTTCTCAAACAATCACAAAATTTACCTTGTGAAAATTGTACGAAAATTTTGGATAAAGTTATTGAACTTCAAAACTATTTTGTCCGAAAATCAGTTTGGGCTTTTGGTGGCGACGGTTGGGCATACGACATCGGTTACGGTGGGGTAGATCATGTGATGGCTTCTGGCAGAAATATGAACATTCTGATAATGGATACAGAAGTTTATTCAAATACTGGTGGACAGGCTTCCAAAGCTACTCCACTCGGCTCTGTTGCCAAATTTGCAGAATCTGGCAAGGAAACCGTGAAAAAAGATTTGGGTATGATGATGATGAGTTACGGTTATGTTTATGTTGCTTCGATTGCGTTGGGAGCAAATAAAGTTCAAGCTCTCAAAGCTATTCGTGAGGCAGAAGCTTACAACGGACCTTCAGTTATTATGGCATATTCACCTTGCATAAATCACGGAATTGATATGGCGGAATCTCAAATTGAACAGAAAAGAGCTGTAGATAGTGGTTATTGGTTGAATTACCGCTATAACCCTAACTTAGAAAAAGAAGGAAAAAATCCGCTTATTCTTGATTCAAAAGAGCCAAAAACTTCTGTGATTGATTTCTTAAATGGTGAAAAAAGATATACTTCTTTGGAAAGAACTTTCCCAGAAAAAGTGGAAGGATTCAGAATAGAATTCGATAAATATGTGAAAGAACGATATGAAAAATATCGTAAAATGGCAGAGGAAAAATAGACAACTGGATTTTCGTGGAAAAATGTAGACAGAAAAACCTGCTGAAATTTCGGCAGGTTTTTCTGCAAAAAAATCTCACGTTAGAGGATTGATACGAAAGGAAATATGGCAAGAATAAAAGTATTATCAGAAGAAGTTGCAAATCGAATTGCGGCTGGTGAGGTAATTGAACGCCCAGTTTCAGTTGTGAAAGAATTAGTGGAAAATGCCATCGATGCCAAAGCGACTAAAATCAATATTACGATTGAAAATGGCGGGAAAAATTTGATTCAAGTTATTGATAATGGTATTGGAATGAGTGCTGATGATGCTTTGCAAGCTTTTGAACGACACGCCACCAGCAAAATTCGAACTGTTACCGATATTTTTAAAATTTCTTCACTTGGTTTTCGGGGTGAAGCTTTGCCCAGCATTGCGTCCGTGAGCAGGCTCACGATGATTACCCGTGATGCGGAAAGTGAAGTTGCTTCAAAAGTGGAATTCGATTCTGGAAAACTTTTGGATTACTCCAAAACTTCTTCCAATATCGGCACAACTTTTATCGTGAAAAAACTTTTCCACAATATTCCTGCCAGAAAAAAATTCTTGAAATCTAATCGAGTTGAATTTAAACATATTGCTAATTATCTGCATTATCAATCGATTTTGTACCCTTCGGTTCACTTCAAATTCATCTCAGACGGCAGAGAAAAATTGAATTATCCAATTGTTGAAAATTCCGAAAAGAGAATGTTGGCAGTTTTTGGTAGTAGTTTTTTCCAAAAAGATTTTATAAAAATTAATTTTGAAAATAATGGCTTAAAGCTCAGCGGATATATTTCCGGTTTGGAAGATGAAAAGCAAGGTTTTACCGATTATAGATATCTTTTTGTGAATGGACGCTACATCAAAGATAGGATTATTTTGCACAGCATTCGTTCGGCTTATGACCCGTTTATTAAAAAATTGCGTATTTATCAAAGTGGAAAAATTCCACCATTTATTTTGTTTTTGCAGCTTGATCCTTCCAAAGTAGATTTCAATGTTCATCCTGCCAAATTGGAAATTCGTTTTAACGATCCTGGAAGTGTGCACACATTTATGAAGAACGCCATCAATAAAGAACTTATTGGATATGAAGAGAAAAAATTTCGTCAAATTAAAACAAAAATATTTTCAAATAACGAAGGTAAAACTACCAATATTGATAGAAAAATTTTCAAAAAGAAAACGGATAAAAAGAGATTTTCTGAAATAAAAAAAGAGTTGAAACAAATTTATCAACCAGATGTTTTTAAAAATAAAACTGAAGATGAAAAAAAGATTGAAGCAGATTATTTAAATGAAAGAAAAGAGATATTTTTGCGTCCGGAAGAGGAGGTTATCAATCCTTGGCAACTGCATCAGAGTTATATCTTTGTGCAAGTTGAAGAGGGTTTGATGGTTATTGATCAACATGCCGCTCACGAGCGCATCATTTTTGAGAAAATTCTGCATCGAATTCACGGTGCTCCGTCAAATACACAAAAATTGCTTTTCCCAATTGTGATTGATTTGCCACCTCATCTCAGTAATTCGATTCCAGAATTGATTTCTGATAATATAGAAGTTTTTCAAAAAATAGGTTTTTCTATAAAAACATTTAGTGGAGATTCCATCGTAATTGACGAAATTCCAATAGAATTAGAAAATTGGGATGGGGGAGATGTCTTCATCGAAATCATTATACAATTGGACGATGAATTTGAACAAACTGAAGATTTTCGTGATAGTTTGGCAAAATCTGTGGCTTGCAAAGCGGCGATAAAAGCTGGCAAGAAGTTGACGAAGAAAGAGATGTTAAGCTTGATAAATGAACTATTTGCGTGTGAAATTCCATACTACTGTCCTCACGGAAGACCCCTCATCATAAAAATGAAATTGAATGAATTTGAAAGAAAATTTAAAAGAATTGAATAAATTGTGAAAAAAAAAGTAGTAATAATTCAAGGACCTACCGCAGTTGGAAAAAGCTCTATCGCAATGAAATTGGCAAAAAAATTTCAAACAGATATAATATCTGCCGATTCCAGACAAGTTTATAAACATCTGAATATCGGCACTGCAAAGCCTTCTTCTGAAGAACAAACAAAAATAAAGCATCATCTCATCGATATTGTAACTCCGAATATAAATTACAATGCTGGTGATTTTGTGAAAGATGCTAATGCGAAAATTGAGCTTTTAACTGCACAAAATAAAATTCCTCTAATTGTAGGAGGAACTGGATTTTACATTTTAGCTTTGTTGGATGGTTTGTTCAAATCACCCGAAATTTCTCAACAAATAAGAGAAAATCTGGAAGAAGAAGCTGATAAAAATGGACTTCCAAAACTGTATAAAAAGCTTTCTGAAGTTGACCCAGTTTCTGCCAACAGAATAGAATTTGCGGATAAAAATAGAATTATTAGAGCTTTAGAAATTTATGAGGCAACTGGCAAAACGATTACGCAATTGTGGAAAGAAAATAAACCCCCAAAAAATGATTTAATTCCATTCAATATTTTAATAACAGACGATCGGCAAATTATTTATGATAGAATAAACAAAAGAGTTGATAAGATGCTGAAAAAAGGTTTGTTGAACGAAATAAAAGCACTCTTTGAAATGGGGTATAAAACAACTGATCCGGGTTTGAATACAGTTGGATATCGAGAATTATTTGATTATTTTTTCGGCGATGAAAAGCTGGAAGAATCCATTCGCAAAATTAAAAAAAATACCCGAAATTTTGCTAAACGACAGCTAACTTGGTATAGAAAAAAGAATTTTGATTTGACATTAGATGTTAATGATATTAATATTTTAAGTGTTGTTGCAAAAATTAATAAATTTGTAGGAGATTAGATGATTATTGCCAAAGTTAATAATTATGAAATTACTTTTTCTGAGTTCAAATTTGAGCTTAATAAAGTATTGAACGAGATGAAGTTAAAAGACTCAACTGAAGAGATTAAAAAGCGTTCTTTGAATCAACTTATTGACGGTTATCTACTTTTGGAATCGGCAAAAAATTCAGAAATTGAAGTCGAAGATTCGGAAATAGAAAATGAGATGATTGAACTAAAAATGCGTTACAATTCTGAAGATGAGTTTATGATGATGCTTCATAAAAATCAAATTGATATTGAAAAAGTTCGTGATAGAATTTCAAATAACATTCTCATTAGAAAATTTGTTAATCTAAAATTTCCAATGGATTGTAAAGTTACCGAACAGAAATTGTTCAATATATATCAGGAAAATATGGATTCATTTAAAACAAATGAACTGATTCGCGCTTCTCATATTCTCATCGAAAATACTGATAAAGAAGCGGAAGAAAAAATTAATGAAATTCATAAAAAAATCAAGTCACTCGAAGATTTTCAAATGGCTGCTGCTGAATGCTCTGATTGTCCCAGTACCTGTAATTCTGGTGATTTAGGTTATTTTTCAAAAGGAAAAATGGTGAAAGCTTTTGAAGAAGTTGCTTTCAATTTGGCGATTGGTGAGATTAGTAATCCGGTAGAAACAAAATTTGGTTATCATATTATTGTGGTTACCGATAAAAAGAAGAGTAAAATTGCTGAATTTAGCGAAGTAAAAGAATCTCTAAAAATGAGATTACAAAGGATTGATTCCGAACTAAAATTAATTAATCATATCAAAAAATTAAGAGAAAAAGCCAATATTTTAATCAATCGTGAGAATATATAAATGGAAAATAAAATAAAACCAGAACTCGGAGTAAATATTGATCACATTGCTTCTTTACGGCAAGCTCGATTAGGAATTGAA
Source organism: uncultured Candidatus Cloacimonadota bacterium (assembly GCA_964419355.1). Taxonomy (GTDB): domain Bacteria; phylum Cloacimonadota; class Cloacimonadia; order Cloacimonadales; family TCS61; genus TCS61. The sequence goes on from CAYQOZ010000010.1 coordinate 13,728, forward strand.
CCAGAACCAATATTTGCGTCCTCGATTGCGGAACAAAATGGTGCCGATCAAATTACCGTTCACCTGCGTGAAGACAGAAGGCACATCCAAGATAGAGATTTAGAAATTTTGAGTCAAACTGTTCAAACAAGATTGAATCTGGAAATGGCGGCTACAAATGAAATGGTCAAAATTGCCATAAAAGTAAAACCGGATACTGTAACTTTGGTTCCTGAAAAGCGGGAAGAGCTTACTACAGAAGGTGGACTGCAACCTACTGAAAATCACAAACCTATTATTGATAAATTGAAAAATGCTGGCATTGAGGTGAGCGTATTTATTGAACCTGATATTGAAATGATCGAATTTGCCCAAAAACTAAATGCGGATGCGGTAGAAATTCATACCGGTAAGTTTGCAAATTTGGAAAACGAAGAAGAAATTTCCAAAGAGATAGATAAAATTCATCAAGCCGCAAAAAAGATAAAAAAACTAAAAATGCGAGTGGTAGCGGGGCACGGTCTGAATTATCACAACACGAAAAAATTGGTAAAGTTAAATATAATTGAAGAATTTAATATTGGACACAGCATTATTTCACGAGCTGTTTTTAGCGGACTTGCCGAAGCTGTGAGCAAAATGAAAAGCATTATCACTTCATAAAATTTGACAATTAATCTTTCTTACTAATTTCCTTTTTCAGTTCAAGATATTTGTTTTCCATTATTGTGTGTTTTTTATTGGAAATTTTTAATAATTCAATCATTCGATTAGCACTAAAAGCCATCAATTTAAATTCTGGAAATGTAATCGAACCCAAATCGATGCTGGTGGATTCACTCACAGTTCGATTGAAAAATACTTCAAACATTCTAAAATTATTTTTCAAATTTGCACTAAATTTAAGAGCAATAATAAGTAGCAAAAAGAAGAGAACTGCGCCGATTATTGTAAGAATTATCATCTCTTGAAGCACTGCTTTTTTTAAGGCTTTTTTCTGCTCTAAAATTGTTTTTTCAATATCATCAATGAACAATTCGGCACCAATCATCCAGTCCCAGTCTGGAACTGACATCACAAAAGATAATTTTGGACATAACTTCCCATCGTTTGGTTTGGTTTCATAATATTCAATGAATCCGCCATCAGAATTTTGAACAACTTCTTTTTGGGCTTGCACAAATTTGTTTCCTTTTGGATCGGTAAGATTCCATAAGTTATTTGAATCTTTAGTTATTTTTCCTTTTGAAAATAATGGATCTCCGGTAAATGTTCGACCAAAAAAATATCCTCCACCCGAAAATTTTTGTGAAAAAATATCTAAAATAACATCTTTTTGGATTCTTTCTTTATCGCGGAAAGCTCCGTATCGAATTATTTTATCCTGCATATTTCTTGCATAAAAAACTATTTTTTCAACATCATTCTTTAAAATATCTTTTTGTGTTTGCATGTATTCATTACGAATTTGTTGTCCATCAATTTTGAACTCGTTGTAAATTTCATAAATTTCGTAACTACCTAAGACTAATAAAGTAAGCGCTGTAGAAATAATCATTACCAGAAAAGTTGATCGTGATAAACTCATTATTTTCTCCTTTAATATTTTATCATGAATAATGTAACTATTATTTAAAGCAATAAGGAACTTCAAGGCCATTTTTTTCCATTAGTTGTTTATCGGCAAGAAGTTTTTCTGTATTTCCAAAAATCATTATTTCGCCATTGTTCAGGATAATTGTTTTGTTACACATATTTGCAATTAAGTCCATATCATGTGAGATAATTATTTTGGGAATATTTATTTTATTGATTAGTTTGATGAACTCTTTTCTAGCTCCAGGTGCAAATTCACTTGTTGGTTCATCCAAAAGCATTAATTGTGAATTGCGAGCCAACGCTGTTGCAAGGCAAACTTTTTTTTTTTCTCCAAAACTAAGATGATGACTGCTTCTGTTTTCAAAATTTATTAGACCGACTGCTTTCAATGATTGAGAAACTATTTTTGAGATTTCTTCTTTTGTGAAACCTAGTTTATTCAAACCAAAGGCAATATCTTCAAAAACTGTCGGCATAAAAAGTTGGTTATCGGGGTTTTGAAAAACGAAACTCAATTTTTGTCTTATCTTATTGAGATTATGTTTAGTTAATTTGGTATCGAAAATTTTGACAGAACCGTTTGTGGAGTGCAGACCACAAATACTGTATAGAAGCGTTGTTTTACCTGCGCCGTTTGTACCGACAATAGCGACGGTTTCATTTTCGCTAACCGAAAAACTGATGTTTTTTAAAGCAACTTTTCCATCTGGATAGGCAAAGTTCAAATTTTTTACTTCTAATGAATTCATTCAATTTCTCCTTCAAAACCTTGCATCAGCATTGCATAATAAACTTTTTCTGCCCGTTCGTAACTTCTGATAAAAAGAATGCTGATGATATGTGAAAAGATTTTAAGGTATTCCCAATTATTGTTTTTTGACATCCTCATTTTCATTGCCTGATTCATCTTTTCAAGTTCATCTATAAGGATGAAAAAGTAACGATACATAAACGAAAGAATAATTATCAGAATTTTTGGAAAATGCCATTTTGAGAGAGTTTTTAAAATATCGGAAAATTTTGTTACAGAAACAAGAAGCAAAAGAAATAAAATACTTAATAATGCTCTGAACAAAATCAGGACTATAACTTTGAGACCATCTTGCCTGAAAAAAACATTCATTAAAACCATGAAAATAATGAACGGCAGGATAATTAATGCTCTTTTAATAATGTGAAGAAGCGGTACTTTCGAAATATAAATGCAAACTAAAATAAAAATCAAAAATGCAGAATCAGAATAAATAATTATTTTTGTAGGTGCAATCGTTAATGCTATCATTGAAAAAAAGGTTATAATTATTTTAAGAGAAGCACTCAGCTTGTGCAAAGGACTTTCCAAATTATTGTATTTATCAATAAAAGAATGTCTCATATTTTCTCAATCGCTAACAGATCTTTTCTGACAAATTGAATTGTGCTGAGAATCGAGACAGTAACAACACTCTCGATAATACCGGCAATTATATGCGAAGCAGTCATCGAAATAAGCCCGATTTTCATTGGAATAGTGCCGGAAAATCCTAATTCCAACGCACAAAAACCCGCAGCAATAATTGTTGAAATGAATGCCGCAATTCCTGCCGAGAACAGAAATAATTTCTTTGGAAATATTTTGAAAATCAAATATCCGCCTAAGCAACCGATAATTCCCATATTGCAGATATTTGCACCGAGTGAAAGTAAACCGCCGTGTTGAAAAAGAAGTGCCTGCAAAATAGTAGCGGAAGTGATTATTGCAAGTCCAGAATACGGTCCTAATAAAATGCTGATGAGAACAGCTCCGATAAGATGAACGGAAGAGCCGCCGATTATAGGAAAACTGAGAAGTTGTGCTGTAAAAACAAAAGCGGCTGAGAGTCCCATTAACGGGATTCGTTTTGGCGTGATGTGTTTGTTCAATTTTTTCATTGCAGGGATAATGAAAGCAAGTGAAACACCGTTGGTTGCGATGATTGTCGGTAAATTCAGGAATCCTTCGTGAATGTGCATTTTATCCCTTTTTTGTGGCTGAAAAATAGAACATTATTCCTGTGAATCCAAAAATAATGCTGATACCGAATAAAATTTTATACCAAACGGGTAAGTGATGTGATTGCTCTTCCATCTCCAAAGATTCATTCACAATAATTTTAGCTTCAATACCGTGTCCCATTCCGTCATTAACAAATATTGTCCACTCGCCTTTTTCGTCAGGCAGAAAGAAAAAGTGTCCGTACTTGTCGGTCGAACCTAACTGAAATTCGCTGTTATCAGTTGAAAGCACTTTCACTGCACTGAAAGAAATCGGAGTACCGTTATCATATTTTGCAGCAATGCCGATTCCGCCTTCCAACTGCTGATAATATACACCGTGAGCAAAACAAATATTTGCTGAGAAAATTAAAAATATCAATATACTGAATTTAATCATTTTTTATCCTCAAAATCCTTGATGAAAAAAGTTAGAGAACATTCTTTTCCGTTATTCTCGCACGAAAGCAAATATTTTCCCACTTTTTTCACATTTAAATATCCCATCCCTTCTTTGTTTATCTTCAAAAAGAAATTCTTTTTTCCATCAATGGAAACAGCAAGTGAAGTCTGAACGGGCTTGCCGTTAAATGTAATTTTCAAAGGTAATTTATCATTTTTGTTTATGAGTGATATTTTTGAAAGTGGTGTAATTTCAAGACCTTTTCCAAGCAGATAATTTCCACTGTCATTACATCCATAAATGATGGATTTTGCCCAAAATAACGGATCTTTCATTTGTGGCTTTTTTAGTTGGAAAGTGATGAGTTTAGTTTCATCATCTGCGAAGATAAAATTTCCGATAAGATATTTTTCGGAAGAAATGACAGTATAAAATTTTTCACCGATTTCATCAAAAAGTTTTGTTTCGCAAATTAATTTTTCATTTAATGCGAAACTGCTTTTCGGAAAATAATGACCGCTGCAAATCATAATTTCAATTTTATCATTTAGTTCCGGATTGAAATTATCTACATCAATCCAATGGATATGACTGAATACGTTGACTAGAGTTGCTGTCAAAAATAGAATGATAAATATCTTTTTCATATTATAGCCGCTTAAAATAAATCAGAAACGATACATTAAAGTTGCATTTACATGAATATTGCTTTTTCCGAATTCAATACCTGTTTTGAAAACAGTGTCTTCTGAACCGAGCGGAAAATAAACGCCTGGTAAAATTGTTGAATTTTCTGCAACATTTTCGAAATCACCATGAAATTCGATACCGGCTGCGATTCCATGAGAATTAGAAGAAATAGGCATTTTAACTCCGAATGCCCATTCTGCAAATTCTTCTTCACCGTCCAATCCACCTTTTAAATTCAGGCAGACATTACTGTGTTCGGCAAAATCTTTGCTGAGAATAAGACAACCTTCAAAAACGCGTTGTCCGCCCAGAAGGTCTATACTGCGTTTGAAAGGTTCTTCATAAACACCTGTGATTGCAATATCGATAGGCAAATCTTCTGTTACTCTGAATTGGACAGTCATCGCAAACGCTTCCATAAAAGGTGATGGACCCGTTTCACCAAAATTTCCTTGTTCAGCGTCAATCAGGTGAGCTTTACCGAATTTTGCAAAGTGGGCGTGAATATCGAACATTAAACGATTGGTAACTCCGTAAGAAATCCCCGGTGTGAATTCATAGTGGTCGAGAGTCGGATTTCCGTTATCATCTACCATATAATCATAATGGATATGAAACACCTTTTCGCCTTGTTTTGCAGTAGAATAGCTTTCGACAGAAACATATTCCATTGCGTGATGGGCAAATGCAAAATTAGCAAATAACCCTACAATCATCAAAATTACGATTGTTTTTTTCATTTTCTTCTCCTTTTTTTGTGCTTTTGCACATTTTTTTGAATAAAATATAAAATGCCACTTTTTTGGAATTTGTAGCACTAAGTATTTAAAAAAAACTAGATTTCTGCTCCTGTGGTGGCAAGACAAAGGGACGCATGTTTAACTCCCTTTTCTGCTTTTAATTTACTGCAAAGTTGTCTTAATTTATTGGGTTTCCCTTTCACTACTACGATTTCAAAACAATTATCGTGGTCCAGATGAATGTGCTGTGATGAGATGATTATTTCGTGAAAATCGTGTTGAATATTAGTGAGATTGTTGGTTAATTCGCGTTTGTGATGATCGAACACAAGCGTAATTGAGCCTGCTACGATTTTGTTGTCTGCCCATTCTTCGCGGATAAGTTCCTCGCGAATAAGGTCGCCAATTGCCTTGGAACGATTTGGGTAATTATTTTTTTGAATATGCTTATCGTATTTTTCGATAAGCTCTTTCTCGAGTGAAACTCCGAATCTAATTAATTCTGCCATTTAATATTCTCCTTTTTGTGTTACTAATGGCAAAATTGTGTTACGATGTTTTAGTGTCAAGTAGGAAATAATTGTAATAAAAGGGAGTTCAAATGAATTTTATAGAGAATATGAGAAAAAATAGAATAACAGTTATTGGTTTATTTACAGCTTTGGTATTTCCCATCTTTTTGATTAAAATTTTTTCTTTCAAAACAATATTATTTGGAATTCTTGATTTTATTGTGCTCATGAGCGTTATGTCGATAATATTTATGGTTCAGAAATATTTGAATTACATAAAAACGGTAAAGAGAAACGGCATTGCTATTTTTTGGCGGTTTTTATTACGAATTTATAAAATATATGGCATTTCTTTAGATTTACAAACTTGTGTAATTTGTGAAAGATTTTTTGGCGAAATATCGGTCTATTATCCGCTTAATTAGATATCTCTTTTATCTCAAAGATGCATTTTTTTCTGTTTGGGTTTTACCTTCAATATTTTATTTAAAATATTTTGCACCCGAACTTACGGAATTCAATGTTTAAAATAGTATTTGGATGTCAATAAAAAAGGAGAGACAAACATGTTATAAATTATGGATGAAACAGATAAGCTGTAAGTAGTGATTTTCTCAATATCAATATCTCTTCAATTCATTTTGCAACCATTCACCAAGATAATCGGAAATATTTACTAAAATTGAAAGGTGCTTCTCGTTTTCAATGATTTCTGTATAAACAGATGGATTATTCTTTGTGAAAATTGAGATTACTTTATCAACCATAAAAACTTCATCTTCAGCACCAATCCAAACAGCTGCTGGACGATCTAGCATCTCGATCTGTTTAGCTGGATCTAGTGGTGTGATTGCATTTGCCATATTCACAGTAATTGAATCGATATTTTTGGTTGATTGAAGTACTGCCTTTGGGTAGTTAAAGAATACGGCATAAGAGTTCCCTTCTGTTCCAGATATCGAGTTACTTACGAATAAATCTTCTTTAACAATTGCAAAATTGTTCTCTTTTTTTTGAGTATTTGACCTAAAACCAAGGTGAGGAGAGATAAACAAATAACCACTAACTTCTTCATTTTTTTTCCAATTAGAATAATTTAAAACTAATCCAGCTCCAGACGAGTGACCTCCCAGAAAGAGTTTCTTATCAGGATACTTCTGCTTCATTAATTGAATAAAGCTCGTAATATCCTCATAAACCTGATGGACATTCGGAGTATCGCCCTTCCTTCCTTCCGAGTCCCCATGTCCTCTTATGTCTGGTGTTACAACTAAGATATTATGCTGTTTACTTAAACCAGATCCAAGATGTTGATAACCAGCTTCGCTATAAGCACCACCGCCATGGTAAAATACTAGTACAGCATCTACCTGCTCTGGGAAATACTCGTGATAAGCTAGGTTTATTCCATCGCAGGATTTTAGATATTGCAGTTCTGGGCTTTCAACTGCTGAGGTGTTTTCCAACTCTGTAAAAGAAAAAGCTTCTTCGCTGATTTCTTCACAGTTTAGATTAATTGTATTTATACTTATAAGCAGGAATATAAATACATTCAGATAATTTTTCTTCATCTTTCTCTCTCTTCTAAGTAAAAGTGTTACTCATTTTAAAAATAGATCTTAAGATAATACATTTCAATCAACTCTATTTTTAATAGGTGGTATTTTTAGTACCAGTGTTTTTTCAAATTTTATCTTTTAAGGAGGGATCAAGAAAAATCTGTGGCTAATTTACAAGTATATTTTGTATAAATTATCCACAGATCTCTTATATTGGTTTCTCTTATCAATTTGTATTAGGAAACCCCATATCAACAATATAGATACCACATCCCAGAGGATTATCGGGATCTTCTGAAAGTGCGACAAATGCAAATCCCATCATTCCCGGCATTGCATCAAAATTAACTGTTACAGTTCCGCTCTGATTCACAGAAGCACTATTGAAAAACTGATCAAATGGTGGCGGATACTGTGGCATAAACCAATAAAAATCATTAACATCCGGGAGAAATTGTTCATATTTAAGGCTATATGCTTGAGCATCAAAAGTATAGGAGCTTCCTATTTCTATAAGTTGCATGAAAGGATTCACAATAATAACTGTATCGGGAAGAATATGACATTCTGCTTCTCCGATAATTCCGTTGGCAGAAGCTTGGATTTTCACTTCACCTACACTAATTGCAGTTACATTTCCATCTTGATCTACTGTTGCAACTGCTGTATCGGTAGAACTCCATTCAATATCAATATCAACCGTTTCTGAGCTGGAATTCATTGCTTCTGCTGAATATTGGAAAGTGTCTCCAATAAACATTTGATTACTTTCAGGAGATACATCTATATTCACAACAGGAAAATCTATTTCGGGTAATGCCACCACCAATACAGGAACGAAATAGGTCATATCATCATAATTTACGCTAATTTCAGTAAATCCCACAGAATTAGCAGTAACAACTCCAGAAGAGTTAATACTTGCAACATTGGTATTTCCAGAAACATAAGTAGGATTAATAGTTTCTGCAGTAAAATTAACAGTTTCCAATTCGATCTGTTCTCCAACAATTGCTATTACAGCTCCTGGTATTACAGTAAAAGGTAGTGGTGCATCTAATCTTATAGCAAGTGGAACACTTACAGAATATTCTATACCATCGGCAGAAACATTTGCAGTAATTGTTGTGGTTCCTACATCAGCTACGGTTATATCTCCATTGCTTATTGTTGCCACATTTTCATCCGACGATGTCCAATTAACAGATGTTTGAATAGTGGAGTTACCTTCTGCATCAACCAAGCTAGCTGTGTAGGTTATTGTTTCTCTTGCTCTAATTGACCTTGCCCCTTCTTCGATTACCAGCAGATAATTGGCATTGTCATTGTTGTTGTCATCATCTGTAACATTGTTGCTGCAAGATGCTAGAATCATCATCAATATGAAAATCCCAGCTATCCTTGCAAATCGTTTTCCTTTTTTTAAATTTAACATCTTTTCCTCCGGTTTTTTATAAATTCACTATATATAATTATTCTTCTAAAGTCAAGAAAGAATTTTAAAATGATCAAAGATTATCAAAAGAAAGGGGGAGATATTACTTTCTTAGAAGCGACATAATGTTTGGCAGCTGCCACGCTCTTCTTGCTTTTCTTTCAATCTGAGAGTGGAGCTGTTTGTTATGCCTGACGTTAGATAATCAACTGTTAGAAATATGTGAAGACTTTTTTGGGACCAGCCTTTTCACTCAAAGTTCCAATTAGGTTTTTGTATTTCTTAGTATTCTGTCTAACTAATTCAATATTAAATTCTAATGATTCTTCTGAGGATGTTAAGATTTCTCGACTAATAAGCATTATATCATTTGCCTTTCCATTCCGCTTAATTGCTTCACATTGAAATCTAAATTCAGATTTTGTATTATAATAATAAATTCTAATATGTTGGTTTTTATGGAGTTGCCCATCAATCAGAATATTTGCTATACCATAGAATTGTGGGTAACCTGCTCCTGAGTATGTATACAAATTTGGCCAATTCCAAAATATGGGAAACTGTTTTAGAGCTGTAATTGGTATCAAAATAACTGGATCCTGACTTTTATCGCTAACATCAAAACCAGATAGAGTCATTGCAAAATTATTGTTTTGCAGTGGACTATCATTGAAAATATTTTTGCTTAGAGGTGGTGGTTTTGATATTGCTGGTCGTGTTTTGAATGGAGCTTTTGATAGTTTTGAAATTATTTTTTTGAAAGATTTTTGTTTATTCTCATCTGATAGAACTCCTATTTCAAATAAGTTTTTAATAAACTTTAAATCAGCCTTTATTGTGTTTAAATCATTCGTTAGAAAATCCCAGTAATCTGAAACTTCAGTTTTAAATTTATTTGAAGTATCTGATTCATTCAAGGTTATATCAACATTAGCTTCAAAATTTGTATAAAGTCCACCTGCTGTTAAATTTGATGATCCAATAATAACTTTCTCAACGTTATCATTCCCAAATAAATATAATTTAGGATGAAATGTTATCATTCCTTTATCGTGATGAATTAATAAATTACCTTTAGTTATAGATGATAAATTTACTAGTGCTTGATATGAAGTGATACGTTGATCAATACCTACAATGGCTTCTGTTTGTCCACCAGAGTCAGAAAAATTTACTAAGTCATTATTAAGGCGACCTATTCCAGAATTCTTTGCGTATGCAACAGCAAATTTGAAAAATTTATAATTTTCACTTTTTAAGATTTTAGAAATTTCATTACCTATATTTTTCTCATTTGCTAATAATTGTAATTCCATAATTATTTTTTCCTTAGAATTGATATGGCCTCATTCTTAATTGAATTTTTAGAATGTATAGAATAAGGTTTTTGAACTGACATATTAATTTTTTCAATTAAATCAAATCCATTTTGTTGAGAAATTAGGTTTATAAAATCAATAGTTGGAATATTAATTTTAGTCTCACCTGCTGTCGTATGATTATCTCCAACTACATTAAAAAAAAGTTTATCTTTTTTTAATAGTCTGTGCATTTGCTTGATTGCTAAATCCATATCTGTAAAATATTTAAACAAGAGGGCCGCTGTGTTCTTTCTTCTAAAGCCAACATTGGCTTCTTTGTTTAACTTATAGATTTTCTCAAGTAAGTAAATAATATCTTTAGGTAAAATTGAATCTTTAAAATTTTTTTCAAGCTCTATATCTAATTTCTTTCGTTCTGATTTTAATATTTCTCTGTTCCCAATAAGTGATTTTTCTAATTCTTTAAATGTTTTACTATTTGTATAATTAAAGATAAAAAGAGATAAACGATCAGTGTCAACATATGGTAAAGCAGTTGCATAAGGTGGTGAAGTAATAATTGAATCAAATGAATCATTTTCAAATTTTAATGTTCGAACATCACCTAAATAATTTTCAATTCTGCTAGATGTAGACAACTTATAAAATGATTTGAAATTCCTCAATAATTCTATTTTCTCTAATGTTTTATTGCAAAATGTTTCGAGTAAGTTACTTTTGGGTTCATCTTTTCGTCTTCGAATTCGTAACTGCTTTGGATCTTGAAATGAGTATTCTTTGATAATACTACTGAGTAGAATTTTCAATAAAAGTTTTATATCTTTATTTTGAATTGTATAGATTGTATTAAGAATATGGAATATTTGCCTTAAATTGCAGAGTGGGAACCATTTAACAAGATAATTTAAATCAGTTTTATCAGCATATGATTGAATATTGAGTTCCTGCCAACTTGAATCTGAATTCATATGATAAATATAGTCTTCAATTTTTATAAAATCCTCTTTAATTAAGAATAAACTACGGATTTTTGATTTAGTTAATAGATAAGCAATTGGGTTAATATCAACTCCTACAGCATTGATACCATAAAAAAGGCTTTCTAAAAGAGTTGTTCCACTACCACAAAAAGGATCTAAGACTGTATCATCTGATTTCAAATTAGCATAGTTCATAAACGATTTTGCAATTTGAGGATAAAAACGACCTTTATATTCGTGAAAAGAATGTGTGACATACCGAATCTCTCTATTTGTATTTGGCTTTATAAGTTTGTCGATTTCATAATCATAAATTGAAGATGGTAAGTTTTTAATATTTTCAATAACTACCTGATTAGTAACATATTTGTTATGATTATTTAAGTTTTTTATGTTTGAAAAAAAAGTAAGTTTTTTAAGTTGTTCTTGTTGAATTCTATCATTTGAAAATAGTTCAATACTTCCATTTATTCTTTTTGAAACTGCGTTAGGAAACAAACCTTTTACTTCGCATTCAGCAAGGTGTAATTCATAATTTCTTAATTTGTATTTAGATAATTCAATTTCATAGTGATACATTTATTGTGTCTCCTACTTTATATTCTTAAAAATCATAATTTTTTCTGTTTTTATTTTTCCTATTCTAGGATTAAATGACTTTTTTTGTAAATTTAAATTTCTCTCAACCTCAATTTCAAATATAAATGGTGTTTCTTTTGAAGCTTGTTTTAAAATTGCATTGTTTTCAATACTTCTACCTTTTAAAATGGAATCACCAATTACTAAAGCAAAATATTTATTTGGCTTTAAAATTTTACTAATTCTTAAAAAACACGTTTCCATATCTTTCTGAAAGTCAAATTCATCCAATCCATTTGGTTTTGAATAATGTGCGTGAGCACCAATTTCGTTCTTTTTTAAATCAAAAGGATTCATATCTAACCAGAATAATCTGTATTTGTGATATAAATGATAATCATAAGCATTTGGATATGGTGGGGAAGTTACTGCGAAATCTGCACTATTTTCAGAAAAAATATTATCTTCTCTACTGTCAGCAACTTTAACTTTTGTTGTTGCATATTGCAAGGATTTGTAATTTTCTTCCATCACTTTTGACATTTTATTTAATTGCTTTGAAAATTTGTTAAAGACATCTACTGGATTTATATTCTTTTTTACTCTAACATACCTTGTATCACTATCCTGTTTTGAAACATTAACAATGATTGCTGAAAGTGCAACATAGCAAAAATCCTTAATTTTATTATTTCCAATTTTTGAGATTTCAGTTTTAATGATTGAAATTTCATCAATCACAAATTTCTCAAACCACAACTCAATTCTTGGTATTTTCGGAGTGTTAATGTTGATGTTTTCTTTATAATATACATCAATTTTAGCAGACAGGTTACTTAGGAATACTTCAAGTTGAGATAAGGTTTTAGGCTCAATATGATTAGTCTTTACTTTTGAAATAAGAACAGCCAACTCGTTGACATCGTTTCCTATAGCATCTCGTTTCAAAATGTTCGCTTCTAGACAAGTTGTCCCACTTCCTAGAAAAGGATCATAAACTGTGTCTCCTTCTTCTGAAAATATTCGGATTAAATTATTTGGAATTTGTGGAATATATTTAGCTGGATATGGATGTATTGAATTAGTTGATGTATTTGTTTTACTTTTTTGAAAATCCCAATCAATGTCTTTTATTCTTTTTAAATCTATCATCATTCCTCAATTTATTTTGAAATCAGTTTTTATTATCATATAATTAAGTCAATAAAGAAAGCAGGAAGGCATAACATACGTACTCACGCAATCCAAAAGTGTAGACATAACTAACCTATAGTTATACAAATTTTGTATACAATAACTTTT
>CAYQOZ010000011.1:0-24338 GCA_964419355.1 uncultured Candidatus Cloacimonadota bacterium
GGAAGTCCCGTCGCTCCCGCCATTTTAAAAGCCAGTTCATTTTGAACTGGCTTTTTTATTTACGAAAAAACTTTGACAACAAATTAGATTTTTTTTAGATTGTTAATGGAAACACAAAGTAATTATTAATTCCAAGTTTGGCGTGTATTTATCGCTGATATTTTTTTAGCAATTCTTCGTTAGTTGCTGTATTTTCAAGCATATTCTTCAGTTTGGAAATGGCAGAAGTTTTTCCGAGTGGGATTAAATTTCTTCTAATCTGATTTATCTTTTCAATTTCATTTGCAGAACGCAAAAGTTCCTCTTTTCTGGTTCCGCTTTCAGTAATATTAATTGCAGGAAAAATACGCTGTTCTGCAATTTCGCGATCCAAAATTATTTCGCTATTTCCAGTTCCTTTGAATTCCTGAAAAATAACTTCATCCATTCTCGAACCGGTATCTTTGAGAATCGTTGCCAAAATCGTGCAAGAACCGCCATTCTCAATATTACGTGCTATTCCAAATATTTTTCGTGGCATTTCCAACGCACCAGAAGCAAGCCCACCCGACATCGTTCTGCTATTTTGGCTACTCTCATTTGTGTTGAAAGCTCGCCCCATTCGAGTGAGGCTATCCATCAAAATGACAATATCATTTCCGCATTCCATCTCGACTCGAATATGATTCAAAAGAAAATTTGAAAGGACAATATGCGATGAAGTTCCTCGATCGAGTGAGCTGTGAAAAATATCTGCTTTTGTATTTCTTTGGAATGAAGTTACTTCTTCGGGACGTTCGTCAATGAGAAAAATGATAACTTTTAGTTTAGAATTGAGGCGATGCAAATCATTGGCAATTGCTTCCAAAAGCATTGTTTTCCCGGCTCGTGGAGGTGAAACAATCAATCCTCTCGTTCCTTTTCCAATCGGGGTAATAAGATCGAGCATTCTTACAGAATAAAAATCAGAAGAGCCAAAATCAAATTTTTCATCAGGATTTATAGGAAGTAATTTATTGAAATTTTTTATCGAAACAAAATTTTCTGGTTTCAAATCACAAACAGAAATCAGCTTTTTTATTTTGCCATTTTCAAGCTCACATTTTAATCTCACACCACTTTTTAGATTAAATTTTGAAATTAAATTTCTGGGAAAATTGTAATAATCTCGATTTTTATCAAACGGAATTGTCCACAAAATTGATTGGTGATTCCTATCAATATTCAAATAACCTTTAATTTTCTTTTTCATATTTTTTTGTGTTTTTTTAATCAAGTTGACTAACTACCTCACCCTTTTACGATCCATTTCCTTGAGTAATTTTTTCCTCATTCTCACGCTTTTCGGAGTAATTTCCAAGAGCTCATCATCTTCAATATATTCCAAAGCTTGTTCCAACGAAAACTGTCTTGGCGGAATTAATTTTATGGAATCATCAGAACCAGAAGCCCGCACATTCGTGAGTTTTTTACCTCGACAAATATTCAAAACAAGGTCGCTATCTCGACTGTGTTCACCTACAATCATTCCTTCATAAACTTTTGTTCCGGGTCCGATAAACATCACGCCTCTCGGCTGAAAATTGGATAGTGAATAACCCGTGGAAAGTCCGCTTTCCATCGCAATTAATACACCGTGAATTTTCTTATTGAGATTACCTTTGTAAAACTCATATTCGTAAAAACTATGATTAATAATTCCAGTTCCTTTGGTTACAGTCATAAATTCATTTCGGTAACCAATCAATCCACGTGCAGGAACTTTGAATTCCAATCTTGTATAACCATCTGTGCCGGGAATCATATCGAGCATCTCACCTTTTCTGCTTCCCAACATTTCTATTACCGTACCCACAAATTCATCTGCAACATCTATTACAGCCAACTCAATCGGTTCTGTTTTTTTGCCTTCCAATTCTCTGTAAATAACTTTTGGTGTGGAAACTTGAAACTCATAATTTTCTCTTCTCATATTTTCAATCAAGATGGAAAGCTGAAGTTCGCCTCTCCCTTTCACAAGAAATTCGTCAGGTTGATTAGTCTCTTCCACCACGATGCTTACATTAGTTTGTAGCTCTTTTTGGAGCCTATCCCAAATATTTCTGGAAGTAACATATTTCCCTTCTTTTCCGGCAAACGGCGAATCATTCACTTTGAAAGTCATCGCCAAAGTTGGAGCATCTATATTAATAAGTGGTAGCGGTTCGGGATGCTCTTTGCAGGCAACGGTCTCCCCCACATCCACTCTTTCCAATCCCGCCAAAGAGACAATATCTCCTGCAAAAGCTTCTTTTGTCTCTTTTTTGGAAAGTCCTTCATATTGGAATATTTTGGAAATTCTATATAGAAGTCGCTCACCATCACGCTTCATCAAGACAACTTCATCACCTTGTTTCAGCTTGCCATTTGAAATTTTTCCAGTTCCTATTTTTCCTAAAAAATCATTATATTCAATTGCGGAAATAAGCATTTGCAAAGGTTTTTCCACATCTCCTTTTGTGTCTGGAACATGCTTAATTATCGTTTCAAAAAGCGGTGTAAGATTGTCAGATTCATCTTCAATTTCATATTTAGCATAACCATCTCTTCCCGAAGCATAAATTACAGGAAAATCAAGTTGCTCATCATTTGCATTCAACTCCACAAATAGGTCAAAAACCATATCGAGCACATCTACCGGTCTAGCATTTGGTCGGTCGATTTTGTTAATTACAACAATCGGGCATAATCCAATTTCGAGTGATTTTTTCAAAACATATTTTGTTTGCGGCATTGTTCCTTCAAAGGCATCTACAAGTAACAAAACCGAATCAACCATTTTTAGAATCCGCTGAACTTCACCGCCAAAATCTGCGTGTCCGGGCGTATCAACAATATTTATGCGATAATTTTTATATTGCATCGAAGCATTTTTAGAGAAAATTGTGATTCCTCTCTCCCGCTCCAAATCATTGGAATCCATAATTCGCTCGGTTATAACCTGATTTTTTCTAAATACTCCTGCCTGCTTCAAAGCTCCGTCCACAAGCGTAGTTTTGCCGTGATCAACATGTGCTATAATTGCAATATTTTTTATTTTCATTTTCTTTTCCTTTAATATATTTTACTTGAAAACAAGAATTTTATTTTGAAATTTTTTATGCTAACTTCTTCATTTTTTATTCTGTGAGCGTCATCTCTTCAAAATGGGTAAATACGTCAAACATAAAAGTTTCTGTAATTCGATATGTATTTTTTTAGAGGATTTTTATTTACAGATTTTGTATGATTTCCTAATTTGTAAAAATAATATTTGGGAGTGTCGAATGGATAGAATTATTCGAGGTTTCACGAAAGATAAAAGTATTCGTTTCTTTGCAATAGATTCCACTAAAACTGTAAAGAAAGCGGTAAAATTACATAATCTTTCTATTACAAATTCTGTAATTATGGGCAGAATGTTGAGTGCAACTTTGATGATGGCAAAAGAGCTGAAGTCAGATAAAAACAATATTACTCTTAAAATAAATTGTGATGGTGCTATTGGTAATGTGATTGTAACCGCCAATAAAAACGGATTTGTAAAAGGCTACATCACAAATCCTCAAACAGAAATCCCTTTGGCAAAAGAGACAAAATCCATCGATGTGAAAAGAGCAATCGGGAATGGAAATCTAACAATTATCAAAGATTTGGGATTGGAGAGTCCTTATATCGGGCAAATTGAGATGAAGTATGGCACAATCGCTGAAGACCTTACTTTTTACTTTGCTCAGTCAGAACAGATTCCATCATCAGTTGGTTTGGGCGTTTTGGTAATGCCAAATGGAGTTATTAAACAAGCTGGTGGATTTATTATTCAGCTTCTACCGAATGCCGATGAAAAAATAATTTCCAAATTGGAAAATAATTTACGCAAATTCCCAAATTTAACAGATATGATGGATTTGGGACATTCCATTGAAAATATTATTGAAAATTTTATTTTGAAAGATTTTCAGCCGAAAATAAAAAATATTGATCCTGCTATTTACAAATGTGATTGTTCCAAAACAAGATTTATCAGCGGATTAAAACTACTTTCCAAAGAAGAACTTCAGAAAGCGATTGAAATAAATGAAACTCTTTCGGTGCAATGTCATTTTTGCAATAAAAATTACGAATTTACCAAATCTGATTTGCAAAAATTAGTTGGATAAAAATGCAGAAATTCAGACAAAAAAAGAGTCTCGGTCAACATTTTTTGAAAGACAAAAACATTGTGCAAAAAATAGTTGAACTTGCAGAAATCGAAAGTGATGATAAGGTTTGGGAAATCGGACCCGGCAAAGGAATATTAACCGAAGAATTGCTAAAACAAGAGTGCAATCTCACCTGTTTTGAAATTGATAAAGGATTGAATTCAATATTGTTAGCTCAATTTGGTGATGAAATGAAATTAATTAATGAAGACATTCTCCAAATAAATTGGAAAAAATATCTTTCTAACGATAAAATCAAAATAGTTGCGAATCTTCCTTACCAAATTACTTCTCCATTTTTGTTCAAAATCACAGAAAATTCCAACAATTTTTCAAAAGTTGTAATAATGATTCAAAAGGAAGTTGCCCAAAGAATTAGTGCAAAACCAAACACGAAAGAATATGGAAAATTAACGCTTAAAATGAATTTTTATTTTAATGTTAAATATGGTTTTAGTGTCAAACCTGAAGTTTTTTATCCGAAGCCAAAAGTTGATTCAGCGGTAATAATTCTAACTCCTCGAAAAGATAAACCAATTTTACATGATGAAGATTTTTTTTGGAAAGTAGTGAAAGTTTCATTTGGAAATCGGCGAAAAATGTTACGCAGAAATTTAAGAGAATTACTTTCCAAAGAACAAATTGAAAGATTATCTGAAAGGAAAATTATTGAACTTACCCGACGAGCTGAAACGCTGAATGAAAGCGAATTTATTAAGCTGTATAAATTAATTTGTAAACTGAAAAAAAAGTAAATTATTCCAAATATCTGGTTCCTTTTGTGGAAAAAGCATTCAAATTAAGCTCAGCAAAATCTTGCCGATTAAATTTTTCAATTGCTGCCGCTCCAATCATCGCCGCATTATCCATACAGTATTCTAGCGGCGGAATAAAAACTTTACAACCAATTTTATTTGCTTTTTCAGTAATTTCTTTACGCAATAAACTATTGGCAGAAACGCCGCCAGCCACGATGAGATTTTTCGCTCCATTCAATTTTGCATAATTAATAGTTTTTGTAACTAAACTATCTACAATTGCCTTTTGTGCCGAAGCAGCAATGTCTGCTAAATGCTTTTCTACAAAGACATTTTTATTTTTTTGTAAATAGTTTTTGACCGAAGTTTTGAAACCGCTAAAGCTAAAGTCAAAATTGTTTTTTTTATTTAACGCTCGTGGAAACCTATGAAATTCCGCATTTCCATTTTTTGATATTTCATCTATTAAATGTCCACCCGGATAGCCCAACCCAAGAAGTTTTGCAACTTTATCAAAAGCTTCTCCAGCGGCATCATCACAAGTTTTTCCAACAATTTCAAAATCATTATACGCTTTGAAATTAATGATTTCTGTATGACCGCCCGAAACAACAAGTGCTAAATATGGAGGTTTCAAATTTGGATTTTCTATTTTGTTGGCAGAAATATGACCAAGCATATGATTCACCGCAATAAGTGGTTTATGCAGACTATAAGCGAGACTTTTGGCAAAAGATACTCCAATCAATAATGCACCAATCAAACCCGGATTTATCGAAACAGCAATTGCATCAATATCTTCAAAATCTACTTCAGCTTTTTCCAGCGCAATTTTTGTAAGTTTCATAATGTTTTTCAAATGCAAACGCGAAGCAAGCTCCGGCACAACTCCACCAAAATCTGTGTGTGTAGTTTGCGAAGAGATAAGATTGGAATAAACTTTGTAATTAGAATCGATAACTGCAACGGAAGTATCATCGCAAGAAGTTTCAAAGGCTAATATTTTGGACATTATTGATTTTGGATAACTTGAATTTTTTGCGGAGTATATTCGATAATTTCAACGCCGGAAGGAACATCGAAAGTAATAGAAGTAAATCCTTCCTTTATTTTTTGCATATTTAGATTTGCGATTATTGAACTATCTTTTAATTTCTCAATTATTTTTTGAGGTCCTTTCACCATCACCGAAACTTTTTGTGGAATTATGGATAATTTTTGATTTTCTGGGAATTGAATTGGAATCAATGACATCAGTTTTGTAATCTGTTTTTTAGTTGAAATCTTCAGAATTATTTTATCTTTAAAAAGTTTTATTTGCGGATTCGGAGAAATTAGTTCAACCTCAATTTGTTCATTTTTGACCATTTTAGCAGATATTTTTTTGGTTTCAATAACTTCAACCGCATCAATATTTTTTTTCGGTCCCCGCAATTTAACTTTTTGGGAAGGATTAGTAATTTTGTTTTTGATAAAATATTCTTCTGCTGATGCAGATTTATATTTTATTTCAATATTTTTATATCTTTCAACTATTTTTTCTAAAGTTATTAAAACCTCTTTTGAGGTTGTAAACATTTTAAAATCCAAATTTATTTTTGATGGATATTTGAAATTTATAATGTCTAATTGGAACAAATTTTCTCCATATTTAAAATTGGTTGCATCAATTTCAAAAAAATGCTCTGAAAAATATAATTTAAAAATATCAGATCCGTTAGCATTAACAACAATACCTATCTTTGGCAGTTCACTATCTGTTATTATGTAGTCATTGGGGAGATTAATTATTTTTATAGGAACGGTGATTTCCTGTTTGTGAGTTTTCAACATAATCTGTTGAGTCCAAAGTATGATGGCAATTATAGCAACTATTATTTTGATTGATAAATTATTTTTCATAAATTGTAGATTATTTTTGTTTTATTATTTTGTATAATTTTTTGCCCATTTCAGCGACTTTTTTATCATCATCATTTTTCCAATCTATTACAGTTTGTTTTGTAAGAACCACAAGTTCTTGCTCCTTGTCCCTTCTGGCTCTTTGCACCACAATATTGGAAAGTTTTTTCATCGAAACCCAAATTGTCTTAATCCTTTGATCGTTTGCCTCCAAAAGCCATTCTCTCATATACGGAAAAACCACTATCGGATTAACTCGCACAACTTGAGTAAGAATATGGGTAATCTTCTTTTGCACTTCCATAGATTCATCATCGATTGCTTTTGAAACAAAATTCATAATATAATTTGTGTCATCTCTGGCAATATTATCCATTCCGTGAAATGATAATGCTCGTTTTTTTTCATCTTCATCTTCCACCCATATCAGCATCTCTTCCTTCATCAAAGTTGGATATTTCCGCCACATTGCATCTACAACTGTTTCCACTTCCCAAGGAATAGTAGCATAAGTTTTTCCCAATATTTGAAATAATTTTTGGGGCTTGTTCTTGTATATATCGTTCAAAAAAAATAGTGCGGTAGCTCTTACGCCATACAATTTGTGCGAAATCATATTATTTGCTATTTTCTCTAAATGCTCTATTTTCTCACAGTTGGAAAGGTGTTTGCCCAAATACTCACGAATAAAGTAATTTGGAGTTTTGGCTATTTCCACAAGTTTTTTCTCTGCTTTTTTGGTGTAATTTTTACTGATAAGTTTGTGAATTTCGTCTATTATTTGATCCAGTTCTTTTCTATCTTCGCTATCTAATCTACCTATGTCATTCAAAATAATCTCCTAATTTTGTTCAAAAAAATATTAGTATTCTTAAAAAACCAATTCCGTTAATCAATCATTGTCTGGATTTCAATTTAATTAATGGCTAATTTTGGTCAATAAATATCTATTATTTTCTGCAATTTATTTGAAATTTTCTGATAATTTTTGTAGCTCTTTTTTCAGTTCGGGATGTATTCTACTATTATCATCACTTTTCCAGCGATCATCTATTTCAGTGGATACAGGTGAATTATTTTTGATATATTCCACAATTGCATCACGCAAATCTTTTTCATATCGAGTAATTTTTTCTTCAGGAATTTTTGTAAGCAAAACTAATCCAGCATTTCCTTTTAGAAGAAAATCAGTCGTTACAATTTTATATATTTTATCCGACTGCCAAGGTTCTCCTCCAATTGTCAACTGAGAAATGCGGTTATAATCCTTTCTGGTTCTATTTACCAAAACGTTCACTCCCGCAACTCGCAGTCCGTGCCTCGATCCGGAAACTCGCATCTCAATAATTTCTTTCAGAAAATTTCCATCAACTTCGCACATTACAATCTGATTATCAAATGGCATCACATCAAAAACATCTCGATAAGTTATTGGACCTCGTGAAATATCATCTCTAATGCCACCAAGATTCAAAAAAGAAAAATCTGCATTTGTATATTCCAGCATTGCTTCACAAACGAGATTCCCGATAATATTTTGGGGACCAACTCCGGCACGCGAAAGATGAATTGCAGCTTCACCAATTACTTCGTCCATTCCAGCTTCTGCAATTTTTTGCATTTCCAAAATTTTCTCTGAAATCTCTTTATCTGGAATCCACTCATCTTCAAAGAGAGTAATCATCATACCATCACGAAAGGCGGGTTTTTCATAACCAGAAATCGTTTTTGTCTCAGCATCAATTTTAAGAATAAGGTGTCCAACATTGCTGCCCATTGCATAACCTTGCAAAACCAAAGTGTGCGTGATAGGATCTTCCCACGGATCCGCAAAGCCTTTGTGAATGTGCCCACCTACAAAAAGGTCGATGCCTTTAACCTCGTGAGCAAGTTCTTGAGCATCATACCCCCAACGGCGTTTTTCATTTTTCTTTGATTTTGGCGAGTTATAACGCCTATCGTATGCTGGTTGCGGGTTATATGGAATTCCCATATGACCAACCACGAAAATCAAATCAACTTGGTCACGAATTTTGGCAATATATTTTATTAAGGCTGGTTTGCTTGGTAGAACATCTATATTTTTAATATGTTCAGGAAAACTCATTGTCTCTGTATCGGTAGTCGTTAAGCCAATTATTCCAATCTTCATACCCATCTTTTCGATAATTAAATATGGCGTAACATAATCAACTAATTCTCCAGTTCTTTTATCTATAATATTACAGGATAAAATTGGAAATTCAGCTTTTTTGTAAGTCTCAATCAATTCTTCTTCGGTGATATCGTATTCGTGATTTCCAACAACTGAAAGGTCGTAACCAATCATATTAAAATAAGTTATAACTGCATCACCTTTACTCATTGTGCCAATTGGATGACCCTGAAAAAAATCGCCGGCATCAAAAAGGAAATTGTCTCGTTTTTTGCCATCGCCTAAATTACGCACATTTTTTATGTAGGTTGCAGCACTTGCACCACCGCCCAACATTGGCGGAAATTCTGGATTCATAAAAGTAGCTTCATAACGGTCAATCCCGCCGTGAATATCGTTTGTGAACATTATGTCCAAAAGTAAATCTTCTGCAAAAAGAGCCGAAGAAATGATGAACAAAAAGAGAAAATATTTTTTCATTTTTTACCTACCACTTATAAATGATAGAAGTCTGCAAATTCAAGAATGTTTCATTGACTGTATCAGGATTTTCCCAACCGCGATCTTCAAAATTCAGATATTGCGGATTTGCCCAAAGCTCGTCATAATCGTAAAAACTATCCATAAAAAGATCTAGCATTTCGTATTGACGATTAGTCAATTCTATACCAAAATTGAGAGTAAATTTATCCAACATTTCAAATCCAGTTCCAACCGAAAAAGATGGACTAACAAGTTTACTGGCAAAAGTAAAACTTTCGTGTTCACTCAAACAAAATTCGGTTGTGTAATTGAATCCAACCCTGATTGGAATGGAATGTTTGAGATAATGCTCCACCCCTAAATAATAATTTATCACATCATCAAAAAGTGGATTTGCGTCTGACCATTTTACAATTTCAAGATCAAGATTGAAGTTTGTACGCATAATATTTCGTGGCTGATAATTCAAACCAACTCGAAATTTTGTAGGAATTGTGTAATCAGCAAAAGTGAGAGAATCCGTTGGAATGCCTAAAGTGTCGTATTTTGTGTAAACAAAAACCGTGCTGTCTACACCGAGTGTATCCACGCCATTAAAGATAGAACCAGTTACATCAAATTCTATTTTGGGAGAGTATGAAAAGCCCATTGAAATTCTATTTAGAATTTGAATATCTGCACCAAATTGTGTGCTGAATGCTTCAAAATTTCTGTCAGAATAATTTATGGTATTTTCCAAAGTTGGGATTATATTTAAAGCTTCATCCGACCAAATAATTTTATTTTCGAGTTCGGAATCTCCAGTAAGTTTTGAAAACTGAAATCCAAATGAAGCAAGTTCATAAACTTTAATTGACATAACAAAACTGGTCGCTTGAATTTCTCCAGAACCTAAAATGAAATTTTTGGCAATAATCGGTGGATATGAATTGTCGTCTGAATTTTGATTATTTCTTACTTGCTCAAAATAATCTGAGTCAAAATTGACAAAAGGATGATGAAGCACTGCTACTCCTAAATCTATTACAGACAATGTTTTCTGATAAAATGCACCGAATGCATAATCGGCAAAAATGTTTACGTTGCTTACATAAGTGCCATCACCGGAATAACCGTCAAAAGAGTTATACATCGGCAAAGAGCGATTATCTGTATTCATTAAATATTTTCCAGAAAGAGCAAAACCAAATTTTGATTCGAGGTTACTCAAATTTGCTGGATTAATTAATGTATCGAACAAGTTTTTGCCACCCACGACGGATGCTGAACCCATCGACAGGGTGCGTGCATCCAAGTTATTTACTGCATTTCCATTGATTCTATCCAGTATCGAATAGGAATTAAGAGAACTTATTACGGCAAACATAATCATTAAAATTACATATTTTTTCATCTTTCCTCCAAATTAAAATTTCCAATCCAACTGCAGTCGGATAATATTTTCTTTTCGTTCCACTGTTCTAAAATAGTATTCACCTTCTTCTGGAATTTCGTTGTAGTCACGAAACTCTATCTCTCTTGTTTTGAATTGTTTATATTTATATTTTAGTGAAAGATACAAGTTGTTTGAAATTCTACTGTGAATATTAAACCAAGATTTGAAGCCTTTATCGGTTTGCTCAAAATCGAGTTCAACATCTTCAAAATCCCAAAATGATGCACCGTCTGCATACCACACTGAAAAAGATCCAATAATTTTTAGATTTTTATTAAAATTATGAGTGTAATCAACATAGAGCATATCACCGTTACTAAGCGTATTTGCCTGTGCCATATCGGCTCCATCGGGCTGAGCAGGATCGGATAAAATGGAGAGATATGGTGGTTGAGAAACTCGTGTATAAATGTAACCAAGTTGAATTTTATCAAAGTTAGAAAGATAAGTTAGGCACTTCAATTCGATTTCGTCAGCTTGAGATTTACTTCTATTTAAATCATCATTATATCTTTTGATTTGCTGTTTATGACGCAATTTGAAACGCAATTGATGAATTGGTTTGAACTCAAGTTTTCCTTCAAAACGAATGCCTTTTCGGGCATCAGATTTTCTCTCCCAAATATCCAAATAGGCTTTTGTCAAAGTCCACATTCGGTGAAATTGGTATCGCATTTCAAAGTAAAAACCTTTTTCAGCGGAAGGTTGAGCAGAATTGTTGTAAATATCTCCCAGAAGTGTATTTCGAAGTCCATATTTCAATTTTTCAAATACTGTGTCATCATAACGCTGACTTTCTGCAAAACTACGCTGATAAGGATTATCGAAATCGAGATCATAATCGCGATACATTGAGAGTAAATACATATTATCAAATTGCGTGTAACTACTTATCAATAATGCTTTTGGGTCATCGCCAATTTTCAAGTTTTTACCTCTAACTTCCATCTCGGCATATTCACCTTGAAAGGAAGTATTATTGATTACTGTTCTCCAATCAAAACCAACAACTCGGCGGTAATTTCTATCGAATAGTGTATCTGACTTTGTAAAATACATCGCCGCAACTTCATTATCGGTAGTTTTCCATTTATCATAATAATAATAATCATAAATTAGTAACTCTTTCAATTCATCACCATTTGGCACAACAAAATCACGGTCGTAAATCGCTTCATAACCAGTAAAGCCAACGTGCGTTCCAATAATGGGAGAATATTCAAAATGACCACCAATAATTTGTTCGTTAAAAGCATCTAAACGTGGTGCTATGCTTACATTATTCGTATTTCCAGAATAGGAATTGAAAAAAATCTCAGCTTCTTTCAATTCTTCGTTAGAAAATCTACTTGTGAGAGTGATGTATGAAAGCATATCATCGTCATCATCAATTTTACCATTTTGATTACTATCATAAATCACCGCATCTTTATCATCATTTGAGAGAAAAAATACAGCATTAAATTTATCAGTTTTCAAATCTAAAGCTAAACCTTTCAATGAATATTCTTGCGTTCTAGAAACATCGCCAATAATTCCTGTAATTCTTTTATTAAATCCGTATCCGGTTTTTCTGGGACTGTAATAATCGGTATTTTCCATTACCAAGCCTTCGCCAAAAGTAGCACGATAATTTCCCGTATATATTTTGAAATTATTGCGTCCAGAAAGATTAGAATCATTCTCATAACCAACGAAATATTTACTGTCAGCAAATGAAAAATTGGCAAAGTCATCTCCTTTTTCAGAATCGAATAAAAGCCCAGCTTTCACCTCATTTTTGAAACGAAATCTAAATTTATTCATCACTTCCGCTCGGTCAGATTCCATATTGAAAAACCCCCAATATGATTGTTTTTTTTCAGTTGGAGAATCCGAATCTGCGTTGGAACCGTAGCGAATCATTGATTCTTGATACATCTCTTTTGCATCATCTGCATAAGGTGAATCTTTGTATTTAATTTGGTAATCAAAGAAAAATCTTTTTTCGGAATTAATCAAGCCATAATCAGTCAATTTCCCAACCCAAACATAAGGTGTACAACTTACTTCGCCAATTGGTGATGGCCTTTTGTATAATTTTCTGGCGGTAGAATAATATTTATTATCATATTCTGTGTATTTTGAATTAGAGTTTTTCTCTTTGAAATAAACATACTTTCCTAAGTTTTTAGCTCCATAGTAGGAAATACCGGGTGTATAACGCAAATCACGATAATTGGAAATTGTATCTTTTCGAGCAAGTCTTTTCAAAATTGAGGTTACATCAATTGCGGAAACATTTGGAAAATTAAGAATTTCTGAAAAAATAAGTTTATTGATATTTCTTGGCGTCATTAAAAAATCTTCCCAAACATCACTCATTCCTTCCTGCAATCCTTCATTACTGCCCAACCTTTCAATTAAGTAGTAAATCTCATCCCGTCTTTCGGCTGATGCATCTCTATCGTCATAATGCGAGACAATAATCAGTGATTTCAATTCATTAAGTGTTTTTTGGTCGATTGATTCAATATTTTTTAAATCGTAAATGCTTTTAAAAAAACTGATGTAATACCGATATTCATAAATATCTTCCGCTTGCTGTTCTGTTATCGGCAGTAATTTTATCTCATTTAAGTCTGCTCTATTTATGTCTATTTTGCTGGCAGAAAGCGTAACCACAAAAACGCAAAATAGTAATATCAATATTTTTTTCATACTTTTCCTTTTGAAAATTCTTGGATTGTAAAACTTTTTTGGAGCGTCTTATTGTAAAGAAAAAACTAAACTATTCTTATCAGAAAGTGATGAATGAAATAATAACAATTTCCACAAATAAACTAAAATTTAACATCAATTTATTGAATATCTCTAAAAAATGTTTGACAAATGAATTCCCATTCAGATTTTTAACCTCCGTAAATTGGAGGTATTAAAATGGCTGAAAATAGCATCATTAAGAAAAAAAATAAATTTTCTCTAATTGAATTATTGATGATTATCATGTTAGTGGGAATTGTGTTTACTTTAATTATTCCTTTACAAATTGATAAAGTGAATAAAGAAAAATTAGCGGAAGCAATTAGAAATGTGCAAATAATTGCTCGAGCTGATGTCAATTTCAAAGAAAATCCTGAAAATGGATATTATATTTTTGAACATTCAGTCCTGAAATTTGATGAATTTGCAGAAAAAGATTCGCTCAAATATCCTGGAGATGACCTTCTAAATATTAAAGAAAAACTCATTAAAACAGATGGTGATTTCCTATTTGATTATTCGGTAACAGATACAACTGTGGTAGCTGTAACAAATCAAAATTTTGGAAAAGAGGGTGCAAAACTTTTTTATTATTTACCTACTGGTCCATTTGGTTTGGGTAGTGATAACACCTCAAAAAATGTCTTTGACCCCAATTGGTTACCGTAAAGCATTTTTAATGAAAAAGACCTTCAAGTTTTGTGCTTGAAGGTCTTTTTATAAATTTAATTTTATCTTTTCCAAAATGCTTTGGGAGTGATAAAATTTCCAAACTGAAACGATTTTTCCAACATCACTTCGTGCGAATCTTCTTTTTCAAACGGTAAAATATTATATCGATAAGAGATATTAAATTTATATGGAAGATTGTAGCGCAAAATAAATTCGTGAAATACACCAAAATCTGTTTCCAAAGATATGTCGATTGGCTTCTCAAATCTAACTTTGTAATCAAAAAATATTTTACTTGAAATATATTTCCCGAAATTTATGGAGAGATTGTTCAAAAATACATCGGCAGTAAATTGATCAAGAATTTGATTTTCAGTAATAAAATCCTCTTTTTGGGAAGAATAATTTGTGATAATATTCTGCACAAATCCACTTTGCAATTGAAAATAATCTAACATAAATAATCTTCTTATCCAATTTTCTATTGGAGAGAGTAAGGGTGTTAAAATAGCACTCTCTAAACCAATTCCAGCAATCTGAATAAATTCATCCTGCATCAAAGTTTTTTTCTGATCAGGTGAAATTTCATCCATATTTCTATTATAGCGTAATTTTGCCAAAATATCTGTAACTGTATCATTCGGATTATCACTGAAAAGATTAAATTTCAATCCATCCTCATTATCGTTGTAAACACGCAAATTAATTATAGTTCCATCCGTTGTTTTTTTGAAAAATAATCCAGAAATATTCGCTCCTTTTTCAAATTTATTCATCTGTATTTGTAGATTATCCAGCAAAAGTTTTGTGCCAAACATATCCACCGAACCTTTTTCGGAATTGAAAAAAGCCTCTGGGATTTTGAAAATATTATTTTCGTATTTAAGGTGAAGATAGCAATTGGACCCTAACTCGATATCGGCAGGAAAAGTTACATAACGAATATTTTCACCAAAATTGAGGATAATATCTAAACTAAATGGCAAATTTAATGGCTCATATTTTTTCTTTTTTTCTTGCACAATATTGAACATTTTTAGCAAATTTTCCGTATTCGCCGGGTAGATTGCACTTCCGTTTGAAAACTCTAAATTTCCAACTATCTTCACATCTTCAAAAGGTCCATTAACCTGTAAATACTTATCATCTCTGCCTTTAACGGCAACTCTGACGAATGAATTTTTCGGAATATATTTGGGAATATTTAATAAAATCCCCTTTTTATTTGTTTTGATTTGAAATTTTCCTAAATTTAAAAGACCTAATTTAAAATTTGAATCCGTAATCTCATTCTTGACATAAAGCTTTCCTTCACCCATTTTAATGCGAAATTTTTCTATTGAGAGAATATTCTCAGCTATTTTCAGTTCAATATCCAAATCATCAATTTTTTCAGCTTGGTTTTTGATGGATATTTTTCCATTTTCCATAAAAACCAATCCAGATTTGAAAGAAAGACCTTCCTCTTCCATCGCCAATTTCAAAGAAATATCGCAATTTGATTTCCCAGAAGAGAATGTTTTGCTCAGTTTGGAAACAACTTTAAGCGGGTCTCCTAAAATTTGAATATCTATTGAATTTGTATCTGGATGAGTAGTTTTATTGAAAATATTATACCCGATTGCACCTTGCATATTCAATTCAAATAAATTTTTTGTTTGAATATCTAATGTGTCAATTTTAAGCAGTTTATCCAATTGAGATGCAAAAATTTTCATTTTATCAATTTTTAGTTTATTTGCTTTTAGATTTTCACCTGCCAAATTGAAAGATAAATTTTGGGAATTTTCTTTTTTCTTGAATTCAAACCCACCCTCAATATTTCCCGTAAATTTTTCACCAAAAAAAGAATTGAGATTTAGAGATTGAGTTATTCCTGAAATCTGCAGTTCAAGATTTGGTTGCAAATTAAGAATGCTATTTAGAGTAAAAATATTTTGCTTTTCAGAGTGTATTTCCATATTTTCGACTACTATTTTTTGGTTATCACCCACTATTTTTATCTCTGTATTCAGGTTTGGATTTTCATCATATTTGAAATTAATAATTTTTACCAAACCTTGTGCCTTTCCATTTTTCAAATTATCGTAATATAAATCAAAATCAACTGTTCCTTTTATGTTTTCTTTTGTGTAATAATCTGTAAAATATTGGAAAATATTTTTCAATTTTATGGCATTGCCTTTCGTCTGAATAGCGTATTTAATTTTTGGTTTCAGTTTCACCCAGCTATCAATTTTGATTTCATCGTTGATTACAAAATTTGTTGTAGAGATGCTATCCAAATTTCCAGCGGCTTCAATATCTATTTTTATCGGTTCATAATTATATTTTGCTTCATTCGATTTCAAATAAAAATAGGTGCTGGCCAAGTTTTTATCTACCACAATTTTGGAATTAAATAAACCATCCAATTCTCCAAAATTCTTACCATAAGCTCTCACGCGAGAATTTGCTATAAATTTTTCTTTGATTTTTTTTAACTCTATTTTTCCAGTTAAGGTTGGAAGTTGTTTCCCAATTTTATTGAAATCAGTCAGATTGAATCTTCTCATTTTCACACTTGCCACAAAATCGTCGGCAGAACCATCTCCGAAAATCTCGAAATCATTTTTTGGTCTATTTAACAAGAATTGGAACTTATCATTTAAATATTTTCCTGAAAATTCAAAATCATCCAGAATGAAATTATCAGATTCAATTTTCAAATTTTTCAGATTAAACAACATCTCGATTTCATCAATAAATTTTATCGTTGAAAAAAAATCTGCCGACACTTGATATTGATTTTTTTGCCAAAATATTTTCTTCCCGACAAGTTCAAAATCGAATCCATTTTGCGAATTGTAAGTTCCAGTTCCCGTAATTTCATTTTCTTCCCAAAAACAATGAATCAAGTCTATCAAAGTTTTTTTATCATAATAATTAATTTCTGTTTTCACATTTTTGATAATCATCTCTGCAAAAGTAATCTGTTCAGAAGTTATTTCAGCCTCCATAATCGGATTGGAAATATCACCAAAAATGTTTGCATCAACTGAAATCAAGCCATCTACATTGGAAATATATTGGGAAACATTTATGTCATTAATTTGGAAAGAGCCATTCATAGAACGCCTTTCAGAAAAGGGTTTCATTACTTTTGCATTAATATTTATTGATTCATTATCAAAGGTAAATCCATCAAAATCAAGTGTCGCAAAAGATTTATTACCATTGAAAGCAATTGTGTCGATTTTTGCTTTTTTCTGATATTTTTCGAATAATACAGATTTTATTTTCCCCGAATAATCAAGATTTTCTGATTGATAATTTATGGACAAATCAATCGCAGCAGATAATTCATCAATAAATTGTAATTCCAATTTTTTGGGAAAATAGTTAAAAATATTTAGAGTTGCTGATTCAATTTTGTTTTTTTTCAAAATAGTTTTAGTAGCAATTTGAGAGCAATTATCGGCTTCGCAAGATAGATTGATTTCTGTTCTTTTTTCATTTTTAATAGAAAGTTCTATCTTTGATAATTCGCTTTCAATCAACATTTCATCCTTCTCATAAATCATGAAAAATGAACCGTCATAAATATTTAAAAGTTTGAATAATTTTGACATATCTGGAATTTCGAAATCGGTTTTTTGTTGTCCATTTTCTGGAATGTTGATTATATTCACCGCAATTTGGGGTTGATGAATTTTAATGTGCTTGATAGCTTCCAGATTTTTGAAGCGGGAAAATAGAAGTTTTAAAAGGTTGTAATCGATGTAAAGTTGCTCAATCGTGAGAGTAATTTCATCATCTTTTTTTAAGTAAAAATCTGTAACTTTTAAGTTGCGGTCATTAAAAGTAAAATTGCCAATTTTTACTTCCGCATTCATTTTTTCGGAGAGTAAACTGGTAATTTTATCCTTCACCATTACATCCACTTTTCCAAGATGAATAATCGAATAAAATGATATATTCAAAAAGAAAACGATTGCAACGATGATAAATAGCCACTTTTTACTTTTCATTTATTCTCGCATTTTTATTAACAATGAACAAATCGAACAAAAAGATTTTCATATTTCATCTTATTCAGTCTGCGATGACTTTTCCACCAAATACAATTTTCCGTCCTTCAGATTATAATGTTTATCCATCTGTTTCGCAATATTTTTATCGTGAGTAGCTATCACAAATGTTTGTCCCCGTTTTTCATTTAACTCAATGACATATTTAATCAATTCATCACTATGTTTAGAGTCAAGATTACCTGTCGGTTCATCGGCAAAAACAATTTCTGGGTCATTAATTAAAGCTCTGGCTATTGCAACGCGTTGCTGTTCTCCACCACTCAATTGATTGGGAAAATGATTTTTTCTTTCCAAAATATTCAAAATTTTAAGCAGTTCATGAGCTTTTCTTTTACTTCTCTTCATATCTTGGGTAGCGATGAACATCGGCATTGCCACATTTTCTTCTGCGGTGAAATCTTCCAATAAATAATGAGCTTGAAAGACAAAACCAATCTTTTTATTTCGGAATACATTTAGTCTATTATTTTTGGAATCTATATTTTTCCTGGAATAAATTATCTCTCCGCTGTCGGGAGTATCCAACATTCCCAATAAATGCAGTAGCGTGCTTTTTCCACTTCCCGATTCGCCAGTAATCGCAATTTTTTCCCCAGCTTGCACTTCCAAAATGATATTTTCTAAAACCTGAATTCTTCCTACACCCTCTTGAAAGCTTTTTTTCAAATTTCGCACTTCTAATATTTTCATAAATTTTCCCTATTTAATAATGTCTATAATTCTCAATTTATTTATATTTTTTAATGGAATAATTATTGAAAGCATAATCAAAATAAGAGCTGTGAATAGGATAATTATCCAACTGATAATACTAAAATCAACGTGAATGGCATCTAAAAAATAGACTTCACCTTTTAGCATAAAAAAATTTTGCCAGCTAATAAATTTGGCAAGTAAAAATCCACTAAGTTGACCCAAACTAACTGCGATAAAAGAAATTAAGAAAATTCTAATTAAGAATATTTTTATCAACATTTCATTCGATGCACCAAAAGTTTTTAAAATTCCTATCTCTTTTTTGCGTTTAATAATTGAGGTAGAAATGGCACTCACCACGTTGAAAGAAGCTATCAAAATTAAAAAACTTAAGATGATATAAATCACCCATTTTTCCATCGCCAACAGCGAAAATAAATTTCCGTTAAAATCTATCCAAGAATGTATTTGATATTTTTGTTCCAACTCATTGTCCCACAAATAAGATAACAAATCTGCTTGCTCAATAAATTCATTTTTCAATTCCATTTCAAGCATTGTAAATTGATTTTGCATATCATAAAATTCCGCTGCTTTTTGGAAATCTATAAACAGATATTTGCTGTCATACTCATACATTCCAGATTTATACAGTCCCACAACTTCAAAATCACACTCTTTTTGTTTGAAACCAAACGACGTCATTTTCGAGCCAATTGGGCTGATGAGTTTGAATTTATCGCCAATTTTGATATTCAACTCTTTTGCCAATCTGTAGCCCAAAACAGCACTATTTTCATCTGCTAATTTATAATCACCTTCATAAACAAATTTTTTGTAAGAATTGGGCAATTCTTTTTGCCACTCTACTCCACGAACGATTGCACCTTTCACTTTTTTACTTTTTGTTACCATCGCTTGATTGATGATTATTTTACCGATTTTTTTTATTTCTTTCTTTTCTGAAAAGAACTCTCCTAACTCCAAATAGTGTGAATTATCAAGATTTTTATCTTTGCCATTGTAGATGTAAATATGTGAATTTACATTTAAGATTGTTTCTTTAAGCGCATTTTCATAACCTTCAAAAATTGCAAGTGCAATTGTGAGTGTCGCTACAGAAATAACAATTCCCAAAACCATAAAAATGGAGTCAAATCTTAACCACTCTTTTTTGGGTGATTTGAAAAATTTATTTAGAAAATATAATACTATCTTATTCATAGGTTGGTATATTCAAAAATTGCATTTTTTTGTCAATAGCTGAGTGAATTTTCCGATAAAAAAAGAGATTTTACGGAAAGAAGTAATAATATTTTTTAGCTTTTCTTGACATCAATGCTCAAATTCTATTTTCGGTCAAAAAAGATTGGAGGAAAGATGCCAATTAAGAAATTAGAAGACTTAATCAAACTCGCAAAGAAAAAACCGAAAAAGAGAGTTGTGGTTGCTTATGGACAAGATGAGATGACCATCTTATCTACGAAAAGAGCAACTGAGCTAAATTTTGCAAAATTTACTTTAATCGGCGATAAAAAAGTGATAAATGGAATTTGTGCTGAGCACAATATTGACCCTGCTATTTACACAATTATTCACGAACCAGATGAGATTAAATCTGGGAAAAAAGCAATAACATTAATGAACGAAGGTAAAGGCGATGTGCTGATGAAAGGTTTAATTTCAACGGAAAAATTATTGAAATGTATTCTCGATAAAGAAAATGGATTGATGATTCCGGGTGCTACTTTATCACATATTTCTATCGCTGAAATTCCAAATTATCACAAGCTTCTTATCTTCACCGACGCAGCATTTATTCCCCGACCAAATATAGACCAAAAAATCGCTATGACAAATTATGTGATTGAAACTGCCAGAAGAATTGGTGTGAAAAGACCAAAAGTAGCGATAATTTCTTTCTCCGAAAAAACTAACCCCAAAATTTCAACCGCTATAGATGGTGCTTTCATCTCCAAAATGGCAGATCGTGACCAGATTAAAAATGCAGATATTGACGGTCCACTTTCTATTGATTTGTCAATTGACCCAGAAAGTTTGCACTACAAAGGTGTGAAAAGTTGCGTGCAAGGAAATGCAGATTGTCTTGTCTTTCCATTTTTGGAAGCTGCCAATGTGTTCTACAAATCGTTAACCTACTTTGCCCGAGCAAATATGGTAACATATATCGTGGGAACGAGGGTACCAACCACTCTTTCATCAAGAACTGATACAGTAAAAAATAAATTATATTCTCTTGCTTTTGCTTGTTTGATGGCAGAAAAAGAGGAGTTATGAAGATAGCTATCGCTTCTGATCACGCCGGATTTGAACTCAAAGAACAGATAAAAGAAATTCTATCTAATTTGGAATTTGCAGATTTTGGAACAAATTCGACTGCATCGATGGATTATCCTGATACTGGATTTAAAGTCGCAAAAGCGATTGCAAAAGGAGAATTTGAAAAAGGAATTCTGATTTGTGGAAGCGGAATTGGAATGAGCATCGTAGCAAATAAAGTGTCCGGAATTCGAGCCGCACTTTGTCAAACAAAAGAATTTGCTGAACTTTCTCGTCGCCACAACAATTCAAACATTTTGGTATTATCAGGAAGATTTATTTCCAAATTTCTGGCAAAAGAGATTATTGAAATTTGGCTCAAAACCGAATTTGAAGCTGGAAGACACCAAAAAAGATTAGATAAAATAAAAAAATCTACATTGAATAAAGAGGAGTAACAAAAAAATGAAATTTATCAAAAAAAATGACCCTGAACTTTTTGATGCAATGTATAGCGAGCTCAAGAGACAAACAGAAAATTTGGAACTAATTGCTTCTGAAAATTTTGTCTCTCGTGCAGTTTTAGAAGCAGCTGGCTCTGTGCTAACAAACAAATATGCAGAAGGCTATCCTTACCGATATAGCAAAAAAACCGGCACCCGAAAATATAATCTTTATGGAAGATATTATGGCGGTTGCGAATACGTTGACGAAGTTGAAAAACTCGCCATCGAAAGAGCAAAAAAGGTTTTCGGTGCAGAACATGTAAATGTGCAACCACATTCTGGTTCACAAGCAAATATGGCGGCTTATTTTTCACTCGTAAAACCTGGCGATACAGTCTTAAGTTTGGAACTTGCTCATGGTGGACATCTTACTCACGGCCATCCACTCAGTTTTTCTGGAATGATGTATAATATAGTTGCTTACGGTGTAGATAAAAACACCGAACAATTTGATTATGACGAGATCAGAAAATTAGCTTTGAAACACAAACCAAAAATGATTTTAACTGGTGCTAGTGCCTATCCTCGTAAAATTGATTTCAAAATATTTCGTGGAATTGGTGATGAAGTTGGAGCAAAATTATTTGTTGATATGGCACACATTGCTGGTTTAATCGCAGCTGGTTTGCATCAAAATCCTGTTCCTTACGCAGATATTGTTACCACAACCACACACAAAACTCTTCGAGGACCTCGTGGTGGTATGATTCTTTGTAAAGAAGAATTTGCCAAAGAGGTTGATAAACAAGTTTTTCCGGGAATTCAAGGTGGTCCACTCGAGCACATTATTGCTGCCAAAGCTGCAGCTTTCCAAGAAGCACTTCAAGACGATTTTAAAAATTATCAAAAACAGGTTATTCTTAATGCAAAAACACTGGCTTCCGCTCTCAAAGAAAATGGCTTTCGATTAGTTTCAGACGGGACAGACACGCACCTTATTTTGATTGACTTGGGCAATAAAGATAGTGGTGGACCCAGTGGCAAAAAAATGGAAGGAGCACTTGACAAAGCTGGTATCACGGCAAACAAAAACACTGTTCCATTTGATAGTCGCCCACCATTCGTGGCTTCTGGAATTCGTTTGGGAACCCCAGCCATCACTACCAGAAATATGAGAGAAAATGAAATGAAAAAAATTGCCGAATTCATTAAAATGGTTTTTGATAATTTTGATAATGAAGAAAAACTTGCTGATATTAAAATTCAGGTTAGAGATTTTTGTGATAAGTTTCCTTTATATCCAGATTTATTAAAACAAAAATAAACTTTCCTATTTTCTCAACAATTCAACTCGATTTTCCAGAGTTGGATTGTTGATTTTACAAATATTTTCCACGAAAAAATATACTTTTTCACACAAATTAAAACTTTCGATTGACATAATAACACTTTCATACAAATATAAAGCCGTGAATTTTATAACAAAATTAAAGGAGTTAATATGAATATTGAATTTCATTATTACATTACCAAATATTTGGCTCAAGAATCCGGTTTTACTCAAAGTGAGGCAGAAGTTATTGCATATTCAGCTCAATATGTTGATGATAATTCCACCATTTTTGAGATTAAAAAACCAGATAAAAGTATCTATCAAAATTATGTTAGCCAAACAATGAATATCTTTAAACCGACAAAAAAATTGATGAGAATTTATATTCTTTTCCATTTCTTGCCCGGCAATTCTTTCAGTGCAAATACCCGCCGCAAAGATGGGAAAATGCATCTGCTCATAACATCACAATCAAGCACACACGCTACCGAAATATTTTTTGATACAACAAGATCGGAAAATTTATACTCTTTAGGAATCGCTTCGCACATGCTTGCCGATACTTATTCTCATCAAAATTTTGTGGGAACATTTGATGAGATAAACGCTTTTAACGGTTTATGGGAAAAATTGACGCCTAATATCGGTCATGCCAATGCGGGATTCAAGCCGGATATTCCAAATTTAATATGGCATGACCCTCGCTTAATTAACGAAAATGCCACCATCGATAATAAAAATCGAGTTTTAATCGCTGCCAAAAAATTATATCGAAATTTTCTACTGATTACTGCCGGAACTAATAATTGGATGGAAGTGAAAGAAAATATTAGTTCTATTATCGGAGATCCAATTGAAGAGATAAAATTGGATTATCAAAAGCAAAAAGATGAGCGAATAAAACAATGGAAAAAGCTTTTGAACGATGAGACAAAAGACCATTCTTACGATAAAAATAAATGGTTTAAAGAAGCTATAAATGAAGAAATTAAATTTTGGGATGATAAAAAAATCAAATTTGATCCCATCAAAGATAAATTGTCGTTTAAAGAAAATTATAAGAAAACTAATTGGTTTAAATTTCAGGAGGCGATAAAAGATTATCAACGAATTGCGACTCACAAAATGAAACCAATTTTAGAACAAATGGAAATTAAAGAGTGG
>CAYQOZ010000012.1:0-18901 GCA_964419355.1 uncultured Candidatus Cloacimonadota bacterium
ATTTCCCAAAATGGGATATGTTCCTGGATTCTTTACCGCCCCAACGATAGAGACATTATATAGAATAGTGTCATTTTGTGCAAATAAATGCACCGAAATCATTATCGTTATTAACACCAAGATTAATCTATAAAAGTTTTTCACTAAACCTCCAAATATTCTCAATTTATTGAAAAATTATTTTTTGATGTTACACTTCATAATATTCAATAATTCGTTTCAATAGTTCATCCAGTTTAACTTCTGGTTTATAACCAATAAATTTATTAATTTTAGATAAATCTGGAATCCTTCGTTTCATGTCCTCAAAACCTGTCTCAAAAACATCTTCATATCCTACATGCAAAATTTTTGATTTGCTTTTGGTCATTTCCTTGATTTTTTGGGCAAGATCTTCAATTGTAATTTCTTCGTTATTGCCAATATTAAAAATCTCTCCTTCTGCTTTTTTATCGTTCATTAGTTTGATGATTCCGTCAACGACATCTGCTACATAGGTAAAACAGCGAGATTGTTTTCCATCTCCATAAACGGTAATAGGATGATTTAGAAGAGCATTCTTCACAAATTTTGGCACAACCATTCCATATTGCCCTGTTTGGCGAGGACCAACGGTATTAAAGCAACGAACAATAACAACAGGCAATTTTTTTTCACGATAATAAGCAAGAGCAAGAAATTCATCAATCGCCTTTGAAGAGCTGTAACTCCAACGAGTGATATGGGTAGAGCCAAGCAATCTGTCGTCCTCTTCTTTAAATGGCACATTCTCATTTTTGCCATATATCTCTGATGTAGAAGTAATTAGAACTTTTTTCTTGTATTTATTAGCAAATTCAAGCACATTTTCAGTTCCGCCAATATTTGTCTGCAACGAAAGTAATGGATTATCAATAATATTCCTTACTCCAACTGCTGCTGCCAAATGATAAATCTGTGAACATTCTGATACTAATTTTTTAACAATTTTCCTATTTAAAACAGAATTTATTGTAAATTCAAATTTGGGATTATCAAAAAGATGCTTAATATTTCCAAAGCTTCCTGTCGAAAGGTTGTCAACAACTGAAACATTATGACCTTCATTGAGCAACTTTTCTGCTAAATGCGAGCCAATAAAACCCGCTCCGCCTGTAATTAAAATTTTCATAATTTTGCCTCTATTAATTTTTAAGGTAAACTTTTTTGTGCGGTTTCTCTGTCAATTGAAAACATATTTACCTGCAATACTTCGTCTTTACTCCCACTCTTTCACACTCATCATAAATTTTACAATTTGAACATTTAGGATTTCTGGGTGTGCAATGATTTTGACCAAATGCTACCAAATATGAATTGAAATTTAGCCAATATTTTGAGGGAAGTTTGGAGCGTAAAACCATTTCAGTTTCAAAAGGAATTTTGGTTTTTATGTAACCCAATCTATTGGAAATTCTATGAACATGAACATCAACGCAAATTGCTGGTTTTTTGAAAGCAACTGCACGCACCAAATTTGCTGTTTTTCTGCCGACTCCTGGTAGTTTTATTAAATCATCAATTTCGTCTGGAACTTTATTATTGAATTTTTTCAAAGCAATTGGAAGTGCTTTTAAATATTTTGCTTTATTATGGAAAAATCCGACTGGAAATATTAGTTTTTCAATTTCTCCAAGAGTAAATGTATCAAAATCTTCCGGTTTATTTATGGTTTCAAACAATCGATGTGCAACTTCGGAAGTCGTCTTATCTTTCGTTCTTGCACTTAACATTGTAGTTACCAATATTTTGAATGGGTCTTTCGTTTGTATTTCAATTAAATCTACAACTGGTGCAGGATAGAGACTAAATTGTTCTTGCAAAATTTTGTAAATTTTGTCGATATTCACTAAAATTCCTGTTAATTTTGAAACTTCAACAATTCATCAACCATATCTGTTTTTTCCCAAGTAAATTCCGGCAAATTTCTGCCAAAATGACCGTAAGTGGCAGTTTTTTTATAGATTGGGTTCAATAATTTTAAATGTTTGATAATTCCACTCGGCTTTAATGGAAAAACTTTCCGTACAATTTCATTCAATTTGGAGTCCGCAACTTTGCCTGTATCGAAAGTATCAACCATTACGGAAATAGGTTCTGCTACCCCAATTGCGTAAGCCAATTGCACCTCACATTCTGTTGCGAGTTTGGCTGCCACAATATTTTTGGCAATATAACGCGCCATATATGAAGCACTTCTGTCAACTTTGGAAGGATCTTTTCCGCTGAAAGCACCTCCACCATGACTGCCTTTCCCACCATAAGTATCCACTATTATTTTTCTGCCGGTGAGTCCGGTATCTGCATGTGGACCGCCCTGCACGAATCTTCCGGTTGGATTGATAAATATTTTTGTCTCGTCATCCATTAATTTTTTTGGGATTATCGGCTTGATAACAAATTCAATTAAATCTTTTTCTATTTGATTGCGTTCAATATCGGGAGAATGCTGGGTAGAAATCACAATTGCTTCTATTCTTTTTGGTTTATTATCTACATACTCGATCGTAACTTGCGTCTTACCATCTGGGCGAAGATATTTGATTGTATTATCTTTTCTTATTTCGGTAAGTTTTTGAGCCAATTGATGTGTAAAAGCTATTGTCATCGGCATTAATTCAGGAGTTTCATTGCAAGCATAACCAAACATCATTCCTTGATCTCCGGCTCCTTGCTCATGATTTTCAGACTCATCTACTCCCAAAGCAATATCGGTGGCTTGTTTATCAATCGTCGTGATAACGGCACAGGTTTTGTAATCTATGCCAAAATCACAATTTGTGTAACCAATTTTTTTAATGGTCTCTCTCACTATTTTGGGAATATCTACATAACATGTTGTAGTTATTTCTCCGCCAACAAGTGCCATACCTGTAGTAAGAAAAGTTTCGCAGGCAACTCTTGCTTTGGAATCTTTTTTTAATATTTCATCTAAAATTGCATCGGAAATTTGGTCTGCCATTTTATCGGGATGACCTTCTGTAACCGATTCTGAAGTAAAAAGATGTTTTTCTTTACTCATTATATTTTCTCCTTCTAATTTTCCGAAAGTCCTTGAAATATTTTTTTGTGTAAGTTTTTTGCTTCTTGATAATCAGTTTTTCTAATCTCGTTTTTGACCGCTAATAATCTGCCAGGACTTACACTAAATTCGTCAATTCCCAAACCGAGAAGTAGTGGAATATACTTTTTTTCGGAAGCCATTTCGCCGCATAAAGCAACCTTGATATTCTCTTTGTGAGCGTTATCCACCGTCATTTTTATCAATCTCAACACTGCCAAATCTGTGGGTTGATAATACTCTTCAACCGACGAATTATCGCGATCGACTGCAAGAGTATATTGCACTAAATCATTTGTGCCGATGCTTAAAAAATCGCATTCTTGTGCTATTAAATCGGAAGTTACAGCAGCCGATGGAATTTCTATCATCGCACCAATTTCAATATTTGAATTATATCTTTCTTTTTTATTTTTCAATGATTTGCTACATTCTTGAATAATCTTTTTTATCTTTTTCACTTCTGCTACGCAGGAAATCATCGGAAACATAATTTTAATATTTCCAACTATATTTGCCCTTAAAATTGCATTTATTTGCGTTTTGAACAATTCATTATATCTCAAAGAAATTCGAATTCCGCGACAGCCAAGATTTGGATTTTCCTCGTGTTCAATATTCAAAATGTTCGACAATTTATCTCCACCAATATCCATCGTTCTGATGACGACAGATTCTGGATAGCATTTTTCTGCAATCTCTTTATAGATTTTGTATTGCTTATTTTCAGACGGTAATTCATTTGTATCCATAAAAAGAAATTCCGTTCTGAACAAGCCAATTCCTTTACTTTTGACATTTTGAACTTGCGAGATTTCTTCAGGAATTTCGATATTGCTCATCAATTTAATATATTTTCCATCTTTTGTGATAGTTTTTTTATTTTTAATTTCAAGAAGTTTTTGCTCATCTTTTATCTGTTTGAGAAATGTTTTTTTATATTTTTCAAGCGTTTTGGGGTTTGGATTAAGTATAATTTCACCTTTATCTCCATTTAGTATCACTATTTCATTCTCGCTAATTTCACTTAATAATTGGTGAATATTAACAACCATCGGAAGATTCATCGAGCGGGCAATAATACTACTGTGCGAGTTTCTGCTACCTTTTTCCATGCATAAACCACTAATATTTTTGGCAAAAACTTTTGTAACTAAAGTAGGTGAAATATTTCTCATAACCAAAATTGAATTTTCTTCAATGTGATCTAATGATTTATCTTCTTGTTGTAAAACATGACTCAGAAGCCGGTAAGCAACGTCATCATAATCGGAAAATCTTTGAGAATAATAGTCATTTTCCATATTTTTAAAAATCTCTTTGATATCTGAAAAATGAATTTCAATAGCTTTTTCCAAGCTAATCAATTCAAAATTTATTAGTTTTTTAATCTTTTTTTCTAATTCAGGGTCGCGCAAAATCATCTTATGCGTCTCCAAAATATCCTTATTATCTTGAGAATGCGAAAGATTATCAATCAAATAATCGATATCTGCAACCACATTTTGCAAACTATTTTCAAACTTAAGCACTTCATTATCGACTTCATGCTCTTTTATATTATTTCTTGAAATTTTGAGTTTTTGTCTTTCTACAATTTGGACTTTTCCGATTGCGATACCCGAAGAGACCGAAATTCCTTTCAATATTTTCATCTTATTTACCTACTCTTCCCCAAATTTATCGACAAATAATTGTGAAATTTCTTCCAATAAAAATTCTTCGTCAACACCATCCGCAATAAGTTCCAAAATCGAGCCATACTCAGCAGCCAAAGTCATTACGCCCATAATGCTTTTACCGTTTATTTCGCTATCATCTTTGATGATTTTAAAATCTGATCTATATTTTGTAGCCACCTTTACAATCATTGTTGCTGGACGAGCATGCATTCCAAGTTCATTGATAATCTTTATTTTTTTCCTTAACATATCATCTCTTTATTTACTTTTTTTCTGAATCTCTTCTTGGATTTTTTTTGCAAATTCTTTTGGTGCATCATATCCGTAAGATTTCAACATAAAATTCATCGCCACAACTTCAATTATTGCTGAAATATTTTTCCCCGGAGAAACAGGTAAATAGATTATCGGAATTTTCATATCGAAAATATTTACATAGTTATCAGTCAATCCAATTCTTTCGTAATCCATATTATCTTTCCACGGCATTAGTTCAACCTGAACATCAATTCTTTTAGAAGAGCAGACAGCCTGAATTCCAAACATTTTTGCAACATCGATAAGTCCGATGCCTCGCACTTCCATAAAATATCCGTAATTATTATTGGAACTACCAATCACAACATCATCTTTGACAATCATCTTCACCACGTCATCTGTTATCAATTTCATTCCTCTTTCTACCAAATCAAGTGCACATTCACTTTTCCCGATTCCGCTTTTCCCAGTTAGTAAAATTCCCACTCCAAAAACATCGACCAACGTTCCGTGAATTGTCTTAGTTGGAGCAAAAAATTCCCTCAAATACGTATTTAAAAGATGAAAAACTTTATCCGTTGAAAGTCTAGAAATAAAAATTGGAATATTTAATTCATTCGCCAGAAATTTCATCTGATCTGGCACTGAAAGACCTTTTGTAACAATAAAACAAGGAATATCATACACTAAAACTTCCTTAATAATATCATAAAGCTTTTCACCTTTTAGCGATTGCAAAAAGCTAATTTCAGTTTCACCCAAAACTTGAATTTGTTTATAGGCAAATCTTTCAAAGTAACCAGCAAACGCCAATCCTGGGCGATTTATATGTTCGCTAATAATCTCTTTATTCACCATTTTTGAATCTGTTAAAAGTGAAAGAGAAAAATCATCTTTTTTCTCATGAAAAAAATCTTTAACCTTTATACTTTTCATTATATTCCTTTGCCTCTTTTGGAGATTATCTTGCGGATGATTTGAAACCATCCGCAAGATAAAGTCAAAACTTACGGTTCTATCAATTTAAAATGGTCATCATCCTTTTTGACGACGACATTTACTCTATCAGTTTCAATATTCTTAAACACAAAATATGGCTCATTAATTTCGTTGAATCTATC
Organism: uncultured Candidatus Cloacimonadota bacterium; assembly: GCA_964419355.1. Classification (GTDB taxonomy): domain Bacteria; phylum Cloacimonadota; class Cloacimonadia; order Cloacimonadales; family TCS61; genus TCS61. The sequence goes on from CAYQOZ010000012.1 coordinate 6,141, forward strand.
AATTGCATCATTCACCATCAAATTTTCGGCTACAATTCGTTTCACATTAACTCGTTGTTTTTTCTCACCTTGTTTAATGAGATTTGCATAGACAAAATCGGAATTTTCCCTAATACTCTTCTTGTGATGATTATCCCATCTTTCTTTCATTTTTTTGATTTGTTGAACCATTTTATCAATCGCATCATCAATCGCCAAATACATATCTTTGTTAACCGTTTCACTTTTCAAAGTATGCTTGGGAGCATGCACTAAAAGTTCCACATTGCTCAAGTGATTTTCAAATGAAAGAATAAATTGAGCATCGATAAGATGATCAAAAAACTTCTCCATTTTCTCACTACTATCATAAACATGATCTCGAATGGCATTCGTTAAATCAAAATGACGGGCAGTAATTGTAATTTGCATAATTCACTCCTTTTTTCCGCTTTTCTATTTCTAACTATTCCATTAGATATTTAGCGGATTTTTTATTTTTCTAATCTTTTCTGCGTGGTAAGAACTACGCACAAGTGGAGCTGATTCTACTTGCAAAAAGCCTAAATTTTTCCCCACTTCTTTGTAATATTGGAAAATCTCGGGAACCACATATTCTGCAACCTGAAAATGATTTTTCGAAGGTGCAAGATATTGTCCAATTGTCAAGATGTCCACTTTTGATTTTCGCAATTCTTTCATCAAAATCAAAATTTCTTTTCTACTTTCTCCTAATCCAACCATAAAACCACTTTTAGTAAGAATGTTCTTATTAAAATCTTTTACTTTTTTTAAAACGCTTAAACTTCTCTCATAATCTGCCATTGCTCGAATCTGAGGATATAATCTGTGAATTGTTTCGATGTTGTGATTCAAAATATCCGGTTCGGCATCTATTATCTTTTTTAATTGTTTGAAGTCTCCTTTTAAATCAGAAATCAAAACTTCAACAGAGACATTTTTTTCACAAATATTGCGAATCTCATTTATCACTTTCACAAATTGTGAAACACCACTATCTGCCAAATCATCTCTGGTAACGGTAGTAATCACAATATGTTTTAGTTTTAATTCTTTGGAAAGTTCGGCAATTTTTTTAGGTTCTGTCAAATTCGGTTTGACTAAATTTTCCATATTTTTATCAACTGCACAGAAAGTGCAATTGCGGGTGCAAGTATTTCCTAAAATCATAAAAGTGGCTGTTCCTCTTTCAAAACACTCTCCTTGATTTGGACATTTTGCACTTTCACAAACTGTGTAGAGATTATATTTGCGCAATTTACGGCGAATTTCTCCAGCTTTTTTTGCTCCCAATTTTTTGGTTTTGAGCCAGTTCGGTTTTCTTTTTAATTTCATAATCACATTTTATGAATCGCCAAATTTTCCAAATCTTCGATTGATTCCATCACCGTTTCTGACAAAGTTGGATGAGCAAAAATAACTTTCTGAACATCTTCAATTGTAGATTCAGTTCCCAATAACATCGCACCTTGTGCAATCAATTCTGTGGCTTGCTCTCCGATGATATGCATTCCCAATATTTTACGAGTTTTGGCATCGGCAATTGTTTTCACGAAGCCAAATGTATTGCCCAATCCAAGTGCTTTTCCGTTTGCAGAAAATGGAAATTTCCCCACAAGAATATTCTCATATTCTGTTTTTGCCTGCTGTTGAGTCAAACCAACCGAACCTATTTCTGGATTTGTAAAAATGCAAGCTGGAATATTTAGATAATTTAATGCCAAGTCTTGTTTTTCATTATTTAGAATATTCTTGATTTTTTCTGCCAACAACAAACCTTGTTTGCTGGCAGTATGAGCAAGCATCAGCTTTCCTGTTACATCACCAATTGCAAAAATATTTTTCATATTTGTTTGCATATTATTGTCAATTTCGATGAAATTATCTTCCATTTTTAATTGAAATTTTTCTGTTTCAATATCAAAAGTTGGAATTCTGCCAACACTAATCAGTATTTTATCCGTAATAATTTCTTTTCCATTATTCAGTTTCAATATTATCTTTTCATCTTTTTCTCGATAACTTTCTACCGCCGTTTTTAGGTGAATTTTAATTCCAGATTTTTTTAGTGCCATCGCCAATCGGAGAGAAATTTCTTTATCTTCCAAACTTATCAATTTGGGAAGAAATTCTACAATATCCACCTTCACACCAAAGCTATTGAAGATGGAAGCAAATTCGCAACCGATTACCCCACCGCCAATTACGGTTAGCTGTTTGGGAAGTTTTTTTAATTCGAGCAAGCTACTTGACGAAAGAATTTTCTCATCATCAAATTTCATAAATGGCAATTCTTTTGGTTCGGAACCGGTAGCAATAATAACAAATTTTGCTTTGTAATTTTCATTTTTCGTTACGATTTCATAATTTTCTTTGGTTCGAATAATCTTCAAAACTTTTTCAGTAATATTTGAAATTTGTCGTTTCTCAAATAAAAATTCAACTCCAGAAACCAATTTTTCCACAACTTCATCTTTGCGTTTACAAACTTGCTCATAATTCAATTTTGGATTTTGCAGTTCAATCCCAAACTCTTTTGCAACTTTGATTTCAGAAAATATTTCGGCAACTTTTACCATCGTTTTGGTAGGAATGCAACCACGATTTAGGCAAACTCCACCCAATCGATTTTTCTCAAAAACAGCAACTTCAATCCCAAATTGCTGCAACCTGATAGCAGTAACATAGCCACCAGGCCCTCCTCCGATAATTGCAACCTTGAATTCTTTCATCGCTTTCTCCTAAGATGGCTATTCAAAATTCCTTTTGATTTTCTATATTTGGCGACCACTCGTCGTGAAACATTTATGCCTATTTCTTGTAGCAATTCCGTAATAGCTTGGTCGCTAAGTGGATATATTTTGTTTTCATTTTCTATCATTTTTCTAATTTTTGTTTCGACATTACTACGAGATATCGCATTGTATTTCATATCATTGCCAGCTTTACTTGTAAAGAAATCTTTTAAGCACATAATCCCAAAAGGTGTTTCGGCAAATTTATTGCTCACCACTCGCGAAATGGTCGATTCATTCACTTGAATATCTTCGGCAATTACGGCGTAGGTAAGTGGACGCAAAAATCCACTTTCATTATAAAAAAAATCTTTCTGATGATTAATTATGCTCCGCATAACTCGTTCTAAAGTACGCCCTCTCAAATAGATAGATTTAATCAAAAACTTGGCAGAATTAACTTTATTTCGCAAATATTCAACACCAATTTTATCGTTTTTAATTTGTTTTATTATCTTTCTATAATTTTTTGTTAATCTAATTTTTGGGGAAAAATAGTCATTCGAAATTATTTCATATTCGTTATCTATTTTCTTTAATATCAAGTCTGGCATCACATATTCATTGGAATTAGTTTGAATTCTAAGCCCGGGTTTGGGATCCAACTTTGCAATTTTCAATTTCACTTTTTTAACTGCATTTAGAGTAATCCCCAAATTTGAAGCAATCTTTTTGTATCTTCGATGAATAAGATCATCAAAATGTTCAAAAATTATGGTTGCTGTCAGTTCATTATTTTCCTTATCCACCTGGGCTAACAAACATTCTTCGATTGTTCTGGCAGTAATTCCAGCAGGTTTAAAGTGTAGAATTTTTTGATGAATTTTTTTGGCTCTCTCAATTGGAATTTTATATTCATTTGAAAGATTTTCAATACTAATATTTTTGCGAATAAAGCCGTGTTCATCAATGCTATCGATAAGATCAAAGGCAAAATCATATTCCAATTCCGAAAGTTTTAAACGGTCAAGTTGATCAATAAATTTCTCCTTTTTGTTAGTTTTGGAACGAAGAACTTTCTCAAAAACTTCCATTTTATCACTATCTTTTTTGTAGGAATTTCCCGAATAATATTCGTTGAAAGAATCAAGAATTTCGCTTAATTGTTCAGTCTCTTTGATTGTTTTTTGCAATTCTTCGTCTTCAAAATTTTCCAACTTTTCATTTTTTTCCATTGGCTCGTCATCATCAATTTCTTTAAATTCCAACATTGGATTTTTGACCATTTCCATTTTGAGATGTGCTTCCAGCTGAAGTAGTGGCAAAGCCAACATTTCCAAAGATTGCAGCATCTTTGGTTTTAACATTAGATTTTGCGTTTGTTCCTGATAAGATGCCTGCTTCATTTTAGCCATTTTTTTTATTCATCTCCAAATGGATTTGTAAAACGATCTCCGAGATAAACTTCGCGAGCTTTTTCATTTTTTACTAATTCGCGAGAAGTTCCTGAAAATAAAATTTTACCATCATATATTATATACGCTCTTTGGGTAATTTTGAGCATCTCCAAAACATTGTGGTCAGTTATTAAAATTCCGATATTTTTCTCCTTCAATTTTTTAATAATATCCTGAATATCTGCAACTGCCAGCGGGTCTACTCCAGCAAAAGGCTCGTCCATCAAAATGAAAGAGGGTGAAGTTACCAACGATCTGGTAATTTCCAATTTTCTTCTTTCTCCACCCGAAAGCGTGTAGGCTTTTTGTCTTGCTAATTTTGTTAACCCCAACTCATCCAAGTGCTCTTCCAGGCATCTTTTACGCTCTGACTTAGATATTTTCAAAGTTTCTAAAATTGCCATAATATTTTGTTCAACCGTAAGTTTATGAAAGATGGAAGGTTCTTGTGCCAGATAACCGATTCCCAGCTGGGCTCTTTTATACATTGGAAGCTTTGTAATTTCAGTTTTATCGAAAAAAACCTTTCCCTGATTGGCTTTTATCAATCCCAAAATCATATAAAAAGTTGTAGATTTGCCAGCACCATTAGGACCCAAAATGCCAACAATTTCAGATTGATTTATCTCAATACTGACATGATTCACCACTTTTCTTTTATTGTAAATTTTTACCAAATTTATAGTTTCTATCTTTTTCATATCTGTTTGAAAATTTAATATCGCAAACAAATTTGTCAAGATATTGTTTGCTGATTTTCTAATTTGGAACAAAATCTGCTTGATATTTACTTAACTTATTCACTCTCATTTGAGTTTTTATTCAAGCGATAAATTTCGTTTGCCAAAGATTGCTTATCTTTGAATTTTAAAATTTTAGAAATATGTTGGCGATTATCGTTATATTTTGTTCGCAAATGTTGAAGTATCTGATTTTTCATTCTGTCCACAATTCCACCATACCTTAAATGTCCATTTTCAAGCAGTTCAATAATCTGCCAAAAAGTTTCTACTGGCGGTAAAATCTCAGTTTCATTTGCTTCTTTTTTAAGTTTCTTAATTTTCAAAATCAACTCATTAGAATTTGCAAGCAACATATTTATCATTGATTGATAAACGATTTTTTGCAATTCACGCATATTACCAGGAAAATCATACTTTTGCAACTTTTCAAGAGATTCTTGATTCAAAGTTAATTCCGAAATTTCAATTTTATTTGCCTGCTCTTGTAAGAATCTATTCACAAAAACGGCGACCATTATTTCAATATCTTGGGGAGTATTTCGCAAAGGTGGAATATTTATTTCAGCACCCTTCAAACGATAATAGAAATCTTCCCGAAATGCTTCATTTTCCACTTCATTAAATAAATTTTTATTGGTGGCATACACATATCGAATATTGACTTTTTTCTCTTTTATAGAACCAACTCGCAAAATCATTTTTCTTTGGATAACACGCAAAAGTTTTGCTTGTTGCAATAAAGGTAAATCACCAATTTCATCGAGAAAAAGCACGCCGTCATCAGCATTTTCGATTACACCAATTTTGCCTTTTTTGTCTGCACCAGTAAACGAATTTGGCTCATAACCAAACATTTCACTTTCAAAAAGTGTGTCTGGAATGCCGGCACAATTTTGCACGACAAATTTTCCTCTATACTCGCCGAGAGTGTGAATTGCTTTAGCAATAATGCCTTTTCCTGTTCCGTTCTCACCTTGAATCAGAATATCTGTATTGATATTTTTTGCGTAAAAATTCATCAATTCGTAGTTTTTTTGCAATAATCGATTTTTGGAAATGATGATTCGATAATAATTTTTCATAAGTAATTTAATCACTGTTTGAAAATAATTTGAATTTATATTATCTTTGGGAATGAAGATATCAATTCCAGCTTGATATGAATAGAAAACCGTTCGAAAATCATCTCTCTTCGAAAAAGCAATAATCTTAATCTTGCTATTTTGTTTTTTTATTTTTTTTATCAAATCGAATACTTTTATTTGTTCAGTTTCGGCAAAATTTGTATCCAAAATCACCAAATCAAATAGATAAAGATTGGCGTATTTGACTGCCTCTTCTAACGAATTTGTAAAAAAATATTTTTCATTTTCTTTGATTTTGTGCAATTTATTTTTCGGAAGTTCACAATCCAAATACAGAATCATTTTTTCTTGTTTTTTGAGGAATTTCAAAATTTCATTCATAATATTTTCCTTTATTCTAAAAATGGCAAATCAAAGGCATCTTTCGTGCTGACTTCGGTGTTAATAATAAAATCGGGATTATCCAATAATTGACAGGCCAAAGCGTAGAAAAACAGACCATTTTTTTTGTTTTGAATATTTTTGGATGATTTGCTGTAATCTCTAAATTCATAAAATGCTCTCAATAAAGTAGCAGCCATCAAACTGAGCTGAAATGCCTTTACTGAGTTTTGACTAATATCTTTTTTAAGCGGATATAATTTTTGCAGAATATTTTTGAAGTTAGTTACTTCTGGAAATGAATCGAGCTTTTTGCGAGGATTTTTAATATAATTCACGATTTGCGGAATAAAATTTAAGAGTGATTTCCAATCTTTATTTTTGCTATTTTCTATCATTAATGTTTGAGCAGACCAAGTTAAAAGAAAGGCGAAATCGAAGGAAAATACATTTTTTCGTGCTTTTTCAAAATCTATAAGAACAAATTTTCCATCTGATTTTATGATAATATTATCTAAATTCAAATCACCGTGAATCGTAAAATAGAAAATGCTAAAAGCGGTATCATTCCACAATTTTACACCTTTGTTCAAATAATAAATAATATTAGGAAACAGCTTACCATTAATATTGATGCTCTTTTTTGTCTTATCAATTTCAAAATCATGCCAAGCAAATTTTGTAATTTTCTTCATTTTAAATTCTAAAATATTAGAAAAATGGGTAAATGGAATTTGGAATTCTTTGTTGGTATTATCAAAATTCTGAAATTGAATTTGATAGAGTTGTTTAATATTCTCAAAATGCTGGGAATATGTGTCAAATTGAGTTGTAAGACCTTCACGAAGAGTCTCCACATTTTTCGTATTTTGTTCATCTGCAAAAGAGCTAAAAAGCAAGTTTGACATTTTTCTGTTGTTGATGATATTTGGAAAGAGAAACGAATTTTGGGGAAGATGTTCTTTTATTTCTGAAACCCAAAATTCCAAAATGGCTTTGTAACCCAAAATTTCCCGAGCCAAATCGTTTTTATGCTGATTTTTTGACTCTACTTTAATGACTGCAAAATTGGTAGTTTGTATATTTTTGTAAAAAATTTCTGCCAGAAAAATTCGTGAGCCAGAATATCCTTGTTGCAATTTTCTGATAACATTAATTTTTTCAACTGCTAAATTTTCCTTATTCAGAAGTTTGGTGAGATGCGAAAGATTGATTTTTGAAGAGAATAGTCTCGGTGTATTTTCTTTTCTTTTTTTTAGCATAAAATAGATAATTATGAGTGTGATAAATCCTAAAGCCATCAACAAAATATTATGTTTTGTAAATAAATAAATTTTATTCTCTTTTGTTTCAAATTTGTTTTGATAAAGTTTAATCTCGTAAATTTTATGAGCAGTAACATTTAATTCAATTTCACTCAATCCCTCTTTCTCGCGAACAATTATCTTCATAAATCCAGTTTCACGCTTCCATTTTAATGGTTTGTACGAAGATAGAGAACCAACAAAGTGATTGTTATCAAAAGTTTTGTATTTGGCAGTTGTATTTTCAGCTTGTAATTTGAGTTTAATTAAGGAAGATTTTTCCGGTTCTGAAAAGACAATAACGCTTAATAATAAGAGTGAAAGTGCAACAACTATAACAATTAAAATTTTATATTGTTTTTCCATAAATGCTTACCTATAAAGATTTTTAACCATTTTTTGATACGAAGTTGAATTTTTAAAAATAGTTTTTAACCTGATTGTACTTTTAATTTTCTTAATTAATTTTTGATTTATCTCATTTTTAGAAATGCTGAATTGTGAAAAAGTTTTATATTCGCTATTTTCTTTTGTTACTATTTCTTGCACTATTTTAGAAAAACTATTATACTTTTCATTTGCAACTTTTTCTACAATTTCATTTGCCAATTTCAAAAGTGATGAATCAGCTAAATTCATTTCTTCGATGAATATTTGCAGTTTTTCATTAACATATTTTTGAATTAATTTTGATTTATTTTGCTGGCTCTCTTTTTCAGCTAATTTTTGTGATAAAATTTGAGATTTATCTGTTGCCATTCCATAAAAATAAATTACAGTTGAATCATCTTGCATTTCCCACCATTCTGGAAAATATGCTTTAGTGGAAAAATGCCAAATATCACTTTCAGATTTATTTTTACCATCGTTGGCAACTACTTTCCAAAAATATTTAGTTTCAAAATTTAACCCGTTTTGAATGTGATAAAAATTTGTTTCGATATTTTTGGCGAGAATGCAAGTGCTATCTAAAATGGAATTCAAACTAAAATAGAGATCATAAAATAAAGTGTCGTTATCAGCATCAGAACAGTGCCAGATTAGATTATTTGTTTCAATGTTGGTAGAATGATTTTGTGGAAATGAAATTTGGGGTGGGAAGGGTGTAGTGTTTTCATATCTTGGATAAAAAATAGCACAACCAACCAAAAAAACAAGTGGAAATAACAACAATTTTCGGAATTTCATTTTCTCAACTCCATAACGGATTAATTATATTGTTATGAAAATATTAACTGTTTTTTGGTCAACTTTTTTTATGATTTATTTAAAAAAATTCGATTGTAAGTTTATCAAAATTAAAATCTCGAATTACAAAGAGTTGAAACACAATAAAAAAACCGTCTCCCTAATTTAAAAAATCAGGAAGACAAAAAATAGTAATTAGCAAAAATTCATTTCACCTTCAGCACTAAAAAATCGGAAATATTAAGAAACTCTTTTTTGATTTTTTCACCAAGTTGTTTCGCTTCCGATTTTGTGTAAAATCCTTTCAATCTCAATCTGTGATACATCGTTCCATTTCGATTTTTTTTGCTCGAAATATTAGTTTCATACCCAAACTTTTTTAAATCTTTTTGCTCATTTTTAAGGCGGATTTTATCCGTAACGCATGACAGTTGCAAAATGTAATTTCTGCTAACAATTTGTGTTTCAGTTTGAAGAGAATCGTTAATTATGGAAAGTGAATCTATTAGTTCTATAATTTTAATTTCCTCATTTTCTTCAATTTTTGGAAAATATTCCATCTCTTCGAGTGTGTCTGTTATCGTTTTGATAGACTCACTTTTTACTATTTCTTCTTCAAAAGTTAAATCATTTATTATCTCATTTTTTTCGCAACTGGCGAACAACAAGCAGACTGTTATTGTTATCAAAATTATTTTCACAGTTTTCATTTTTCCTCCTTTGAAGAGCGTACATTTCTGCACGCTCTTCTGTTTAGTTTTTACAGCACTTTGTGAATCCAAACACCATCAATTGAATTAATGGCACTCTCGATTTCGTTGCTCACTTTTTTTGCTTCGGAAATACCAAAAATATCAGCTAAACGCAATCTATACCAATTTTTACCATCAATTACTTTTCCCACAATTTTGGTTTTGAAACCGAGCTTTTGCAATTCAGAACGAATCCCATCTAAATCGGAAGCTTTTTGAGAAGCGAATACTTGAATTTCGTATTCTTTCATTTCGTCGATTTTTGCAATTTCGATTTTATCTTCCAAAACCTCAACCACTTCCACTTCTTCAACTTCTGACTCCACAATTTCTGTAGAAAAATCATCGAACACTTCCTCTTCATCAGCTATTTTTTCTTTGCCACATCCCTGAACTATCGCGAGAATTACCATTAAAATCGCGATTACTACTAACATTCTTCGTTTCATTTTTCCCTCCCTTTTTTATTTTTTTTGAACGGTGAATGTTTCAACTTCATTAACTTCTATATTTTTTCTCATTTTTCTGGTTCCATATTCGCTGATGAAATCTTTGATTTCGCACTCATTTGAAAAAATGGTATCACTTAGAGATAGAATTTTTATCGTGAGATTGTTGAAATCCTTATTTTGTTTTCTATTCATCTTTTTGATTTCTGACTGTAGTTTTGCAAGTTGCCCTTGATGATTCTTGATTTGACTTTCATCTCTTTTTTCGTTTTCTGCTAAATTTTCGGTTAAACAGTTGATTTGCAAATCGGAATTTTCGATATTATCATTCATCGTGTTCAATACAATCTCAATGTCATTAATAATTTGATTTTGAGTTTTCAGTTCGGTCAAAAGTTGTTGTTGTGTATTTTGCAATCTCTCGATGTTTTTTTTGTTCTGTTTTTCGAATGCATTCATTCGCTGATATTGCCTACTTAACTTCAGTCTTCCTGCTTGAATTTGGCTGTATGCCTCTACCCCTGCAACTACTAACAATGCCAACATTAATATTGTCAGTACTGTATTCAATTTGGTTTGTAACATGATAACCTCCCTTTTTTTTTATTTTTGTTTCACATCACGAATAAATTAAAGCAATATGCTTGCCAAACTGAAAAATACAAAATAACTTATTGAATATCAATGAATTGCGATGAATTTATTTAACTTGTAATTCTTCAACAATTGTAAAATATAATAATATTTATATTTAAGCATAATGGATAAATTATTTTTTCACCTCTAAGCATAATTTGTTATCTTTCCAAATTTATTTTGAATTTTATTTTTTTGATAAAAGTATTTTCACATTTCCAGCCTTAAAAAACAATTTAAATAATTCAATTGACAGCCTATTCTCTACTAGGAAAAAGGCACAATTGAATTGAGGAGTGAAATTGATGAAGAATAAAAAAGAAGTTGATAGAATTATCGCTAAATACAATGGTAAAAAAGGTGCGTTGATCCCATTATTACAAGAAATCCAAGAAATAGACCGTTACCTCTCGAAAGATGCAATGCGATATGTTTCCGAAAAAACTGATGTAAAATTAGCGCAAATTTATGGTGTCGCAACTTTTTACACGATGTTCAGACTCAAACCACAAGGCAAACACATTATCCGTATTTGCAAAGGAACGGCTTGTCATGTTTCGGATGCAAATTCCATTTTGAAGCAACTTCGCGAAACATTAAAATTAGAAGGTGATGAAGATACAACAAAAGATGGAATGTTCACATTAATGGAAGTAGCGTGTCTCGGCTGTTGCAGTTTGGCACCCGTGATTATGATAAACGACGATACATTCGGTAAATTAGTACCGGATTCAATCTCTGAAATTTTGAAAAAATATAATTAAGGGGGGGAGACTTGAACCTTTCAATAAAAATTGGATTAGGAAGTTGTGGACTGGCGGCGGGAGCTGGCGAAGTTTACAAGGCAATTGAAAAATATTTAGCAGAAAAGAAGTTAAATATTAATTTGCAAAAGACAGCGTGTATCGGTTTATGTTTTGAAGAACCGTTGATGGAAATTATTGCGGATGGAGAAAATTCCATTACTTACGGTCAGGTTGCGGAAGCACAAATTGGTGATTTGATTGAAGCATTTCAAAGTGGAAAACCAATTACAAAAAATGTAGTTTTATCAAATTTTATGAATGCTTCCGAAAATGAAAATTTACAAAAACAAAAACGAATTGTTTTGCGAAATTGTGGTATCATCAATCCTCAATCGATTGAAGATTATTTGGAAAGAGACGGCTATAAAGCACTCGAAAAAGCGTTAAAACTTGAACGAAAAAAAATTATCGATGAGATGAAAAATTCTGGTTTACGCGGTCGTGGTGGCGCAGGTTTTCCGACTGGTCTAAAATGGGAATTTGCTTACAATTCACAAAATGATAAAAAATACATTGTTTGTAACGCAGATGAAGGTGATCCTGGTGCTTTTATGGACAGGAGTGTTTTGGAAGGCGACCCGCACAGCGTCATCGAAGGAATGATAATTGGTGCTTTTGCAATTGGTGCAGATGAAGGATACATCTACTGTCGTGCAGAATATCCACTCGCAATTCGCCATCTCAAGAAAGCAATTGCAGATGCCGAAGCAAAAGGTTTTTTGGGCGATAAAATTTTAGGAACAAATTTTAAATTTAAATTACACATAAAAGAAGGCGCCGGTGCATTTGTTTGTGGTGAAGAGACAGCACTAATGGCATCAATCGAAGGCGAACGCGGTATGCCACGCATTCGTCCACCATTTCCAGCACAATCTGGATTGTGGGGCAAACCGACTAATATCAACAATGTGGAAACCTTAGCGAATATCGCGTGGATTATTTTAAATGGAGCTTCAGAATACAAAAAATACGGAACGGAAGACAGTCCCGGCACAAAAGTTTTTGCACTCGCTGGAAAAATCAAAAACAGTGGGCTCATCGAAGTGCCGATGGGCATTCCACTAAAAGATGTGATTTATGGAGTTGGTGGTGGAATGAAAACGGAAAAGCCATTCAAAGGTGTGCAATTGGGTGGACCTTCAGGTGGTTGCGTTCCAGCATCACTTTTGGAAACGACCGTAGATTACGCTTCGATTAACAAAACCGGTGCAATTATGGGTTCTGG
>CAYQOZ010000012.1:19001-23460 GCA_964419355.1 uncultured Candidatus Cloacimonadota bacterium
AAAGAAGAATATTTGGCACACATCGAAGCGAAAAAATGTCCAGCTGGTGTTTGCGTTGCTCTTCAAAGATATGAAATAATTGCTGATAAATGTATCGGTTGTACTGTTTGTGCGAAGAAATGTCCGGTAAAAGCAATTTCCGGCGAAGTGAAGAAAGTGCATTTCATAAATCAAACTGAGTGCATAAAATGTGGAATTTGTTTTGATGTGTGTAAATTTAGCGCAATCAACAAATCATAAAGGGGCACCTGAAATGATAACGATATTATTGAACGGAAAAGAAGTTAAAGTAGAAGTGGGAAAAACGATATTGGAAGTGGCAAATGCAAATGGAATTGAGATTCCAACTTTGTGCCACGATAAAGAATTGAAGCCATTCGGCTCGTGTTGGGTTTGTGCGGTAAAAGTGAAAAATCGCCGAGGTTTTGTAACATCTTGCGGAACAGAAGCTTTAGACGGAATGGAAATCGAAACTGATTCCGAAGAAGTGAGAAATGCACGCAAAATGGCACTCGAGCTTTTGCTTTCTGATCATTACGCAGATTGCGAAGCACCCTGCAAAATAGCGTGTCCGAACCAAGTTGACATCCAAAGTTATGTTTCACTAATTGCAAATGGCGAGTTTGGCGAAGCGGCGAAAGTTATCAAGGAAACTTTGCCAATGCCTCTCTCAATTGGAAGGGTTTGCCCTGCTTTTTGTGAAGAAGAATGTCGCCGTGATATCGTCGATGAACCGATTGCGATTCGTCAATTGAAGCGTCACGCTGCCGATTATGATTTAGTGAGCGATTGGTCGTATGTGCCTGAAAAAAAAGAGACAAAAAATAAGAAAATAGCAATCATCGGTGCTGGACCTTCCGGCTTAACTTGTGGTTATTATCTTTCTAACGAAGGCTACGATGTGAAGGTTTTTGAATCTGCTCCGAAAGGTGGAGGATGGCTTCGTTACGGCATTCCAGAGTATCGACTTCCCAAAAAAATATTAGATGCAGAAATTGCGTTAATGTGTAAAAATGGAATGGAAATTGAATATAATGTTGAAGTGGGAAAAGATGTTTCACTTTCCGAATTGAGCAAAAATTATGACGCTGTTTATTTGGCAATTGGTGCTCAAAAAGCAGTACCGATGCGCGTTGAAAATAGCGACTTGGCAGGTTGTTATCTAGGGGTAGATTTTTTGAAAGATGTTGTCTTAGAGAAAAATCCAGAAGTTGCTAAAAGTGTTGCTGTCGTTGGTGGCGGAAATACTGCGATTGATTGTGCTCGTACCGCAAAAAGATTAGGTAGCGATGTTACTTTGATTTATCGTCGCACCCGCAAAGAAATGCCAGCAGAAGCTTACGAAGTGGATGCAGCGGAAGAAGAAGGCATCAAATTCCATTTTCTCACAAACCCAGTTAAAAATATTGGAAAAGACGGAAAATTAAATAAAATTGTTTTGGAAAAAATGGAATTAGGCGAACCTGACGAGAGTGGCAGACGTCGTCCAGTTGCGACCGGAAAAACTTTCGAAGAGAATTTTGGAACTGTGATTGCCGCAATTTCGCAAAAACCAGAAATTCAATTCTTATCGCAAAATGAAAATAAAATTGATGGCAAGGAGTTACCTTTAACTAGATGGGATACCATCGAAGCTGATGAAGAGACGCAATTTACCGGAATTGCCAATATTTTTGGCGGTGGTGATTTTAGACGCGGACCGGCAACTGCGATTGAAGCTATTGCAGACGGACGCAAAGCTTTCCAAGCAATTGAACGATTTCTGAATGGAATGTTGGTAAAATTACCCACGCCAAAATTCGATTCTAAAAAAGAGAAAAAGCTGAAAGATGTTGACCCCAAAGAATTTGCACAATACGAAAAAATTGCACGCATGATTATGCCGGAACTCGATGCAACAGAGCGTGCTTCCAACTTTGAAGAGGTGGAAACGGGTTTTAAAGATAATGATGCATGTGCGGAAGCGAAGCGCTGTTTGGAGTGTGGATGTCATGTGAACGAAACTTGCGACTTGCGAAAATATTCGACCGATTACAAAATAAATCCCGATATTTTTAGCGGAGATAAAAACAAACATCCGATTGATCATAGCCATCCATTCATTCAGCGAGATGCAAATAAATGTATCAACTGCGGGCGTTGTGTGCGGATTTGTGCAGAAATTCAAGGACCGGGTGTTTTGGGCTATATTTATCGTGGTTTTGTAACTTATGTGGCACCTGAATTTGATGAAAGCTTAACGAAAACGGCTTGTGAATCTTGTGGAAAATGTATCGAGGTTTGCCCAGTGGGTGCGTTACTTCCGAAAAATTATAACTTCAAACTCAATCCACGCATTTCAAAAATTACCACGCAAAATTGTGGACTTTGTGGAACTGGATGCAAGATTGATGTGAACACGCAATCTGGAAAAGTTACGATTATCAAGCCGGCTGAAAATGAAGGTTTCAATGAACGAAATCTGTGTTTTGCAGGGAAATTTGGTTGGCAAATATTTGGTCAAGAAAATCGTATTTTGGAACCACTTTCTAAAACTAAAAATGGTTACCAAAAATGCGAAGATGCTTCTGTGATTTTGTCAGAAGTCAAACAGAAAGTAGCAAACGCAAAATCAAAAAAAATCTACATTTCTCCATCAGTTTCGCTTGAAGAAATGTTGGTTATGAAGCAAGTTGCGGAAAATATCGGGGCAGAAATTTCATCTCTTTCGTATCGTAAAAATTTCACTGATAAAATCGCTAAAACCAAAACTTACAATGACATCAAAAAAGCGGAAGCAATTGTTTTGGTTGGAAAAATTAGTCACACTTTGAAAATTTTGGCAAGAAATGAACAGCGAAATGGAAAAAATTTATTCATTTTCACAGACAAGAAATCCGAATTTAATAATTTCGCAGATGAGCTTTTCACGCTCGCTGAATTGAATGATTTTAACTCTGATATTGCAAAAACTTTGTTCATTTACGACCGTCATAATTTGTCTGAAAAGACAATTTGGCAAATCTGGAAAAAAGCGACCGAAATTTGTGATTTAGCAGACGGTTCAGGTGTTCTGGAGACTACTGGATATGCAAATTTCAAAGGTTTGCAAGCTTTACAAATTAATGAAGGCAAAGAAGAAAAAACTGATTTTGCCATCTATTATGGCGAAAATTCAGAGAAAAATTCAGCAAAATTTTCAATGATGCTCAACACACATTTAGGCGAAGGTGAAACTGCAAAGGTAGTGTTGCCAAAACCAACTTATCTCGAAATGAACGGAACAACAATCGCGAATGACGGCAGAATTTGTGAATTTAAAAATCCACAAAATACGGAGATGTTCGCTGATATGTTGATAACCTTAAAAAATGCGGGATTACTGGAAGATGCAGATGAAGACATTTGGTTTGAGAAAGCGAAAAACACTTCGGTTTTGAAATCTACAGAAATGTCAAAAGATGAGTTGATTAATTATCTAAATTCGATTGAAAATTTGCAAACCGAAAAATTTAAAAAAGCAACAATTCAACGAAAATTAATTGCTGATTTGAAAGAATCAACTAAAAAATAGTTGCTGTAAAACGCGAGCAAAAGGAGCTTTTCGCTCCTTTTGCTATTTTTGAAGGAGTAGATATGAAATTTATCGGAGCTCATGTTAGTGCGGCTGGCGGAGTGGAAAATGCACCGCTAAATGCACAGAAAATTGGTGCAAAAGCATTTGCCTTTTTTACTAAAAATCAACGACAATGGTTTGCTAAATCGCTTTCGGAAGAAGATGTTCTGGCATTTAAAAATAATTTAGCGGAAACTGGAATTTCTCCAAAATACATCTTACCGCACGACAGTTATCTGATAAATTTAGGACATCCTGAAAATGAAAAACTAGAGAAATCACAGCAAGCATTTTTGGACGAAATGCAAAGATGCGAGCAACTTGGGTTACAATTCCTAAACTTTCATCCCGGTTCACAATTGGGTAAAATTCCCGAAAAAGAGTCTCTCAAAAAAGTAGCAGAATCAATAAATATGGCAATTTCACAAACAAAAAATGTAGTGGCAGTTACCGAAAACACAGCAGGTCAGGGCAACAACATCGGTTTCCGATTCGAGCATTTAGCGGAAATTATTGCGGATGTAAACGATAAATCTCGTGTTGGCGTTTGCATAGACACTTGCCACACTTTTGCATCTGGCTATGATTTACGCACCGAAGAGGCTTTCGTGAAAACTTTTGCAGAATTTGAAAAAATTGTTGGTTTTGAATATTTGAAGGCAATGCACATTAACGACAGTAAAAAAGGACTCGGCTCACGCGTTGACCGTCACGAAAGTATTGGCAAAGGCTTTATCGGTTTAGATGCTTTTAGGTTTTTGATGAATGATAGCCGTTTTAACAATATTCCTCTCATTTTGGAAACACCAAATTCGGAAATTTGGGCAGATGAAATTAAAATGTTGTATTCTTTGGTTGATTAAA
>CAYQOZ010000013.1:0-23355 GCA_964419355.1 uncultured Candidatus Cloacimonadota bacterium
GCCAATTTCGGTAATATCCAAAGCGTACCATTGCTCACCACCATTCGAATGATTTGTGCCAATGATGACATCAAAAGGATATTCGCAACTATCACCAGTGTAAATGCAACTACCGTCATCAATTGTAGCATCGGGGTTAAAATTGGCTGCTTCTGGGTCGGTGCAACCGTAAATAAAGCCTGTTTCTGGTAAACATTGAACCGTCTCTTCAGCTCCATTTTCGAGTGTGTAGCTAAATATTAAATGGTTATATTGGTTATAAATTTTAAAGGTATTACCGTTCCAACCATCACCGTAAGTATCCATCGCGTGCAGATAATATTCACCATCGTCAATACAAAAACTTCCAGAATAGGGAGCCCCACCGTTTAAAACAATGTTGTCCTCTACATCTAAAATTTCCCACGAAACTTCAGATGGCCAATTTCCATTACCACATTCTATTGATAGCCAATTATCATAGCAACAACTACCATCATCAACTGTGGCATCTGGGTTGTAATTTGGTGCTGTTTCATCAGTACAACCTTCAATCTCGTCTGAAATTTCCACAATGAAACTGATTCCGTCACCACAATATGGCCCGTCACCAATAATGAAATCTCCATTTTGATTGTAAAAGCCGTAACTATGTTCATTTTCGTAATTTCCAGATGTGTAAACAGTAGATACAGAATCTCCATCATTAACCAAAAATTCGAAAGTAGCACTATTTCCAGCCTCACAGGTAATAAATTCATCAAATAGTTCCACACCATTCACATAAAGACGCAGATAGGCACCATCCCAACCATCACCGTAAGAATCCATAAGAACAAGAGTGAAATTTTCATCTCTATTCCCGCCAACATTTTCTGGTAAAACGGGAGGTGGCACATTGTCTTTTGTGTATTTAGGCAAATCAACTTTAGCCAAATTTTGAGTAAGTTTCTTTTCTACAGCAAAGGACAGGGTAACAGTAAACACAAGTAAAACCAATAACATTTTTCTCATTCTAACCTCCAGATTAGACTTTTTATACAAATTAGTGACGCAATATTCATTCCATTTTTCCTACTATATTAATGGAATTTTTCTGACTAAGTAAATGACTTTTTACACCAATATTAGTCAAGCATTTTAAAATAATTTGCTATAATTTTAACGATTTTATTTTTTTCACTTCGTTGTAAACAGATAAAATTTCTGCTGTGATAGCAATAGAAATTTCTTGTGTAGTGCCAGTTGCAATATTGAGTCCAATAGGAGAATGCAATTTTTCAATTAGATTGCCATTATATTTTTTCTGTTTAATTTCTGTTATCATTTTTGCAACTTTCACCTTTGAGCCAATCATTCCAAAATATTTTGCGTTCATCTCTTGTTCACAAATTTTATTTAAAATTTCAAAATCATACAAATGGCCGTGCGTAAAAATGACAATCGCATCATTTTCTTCTATTTTCATATTTTTAAGAAATTTAAGATAATCGCCAAAAATAACTTCATCCGCAATGGGAATATTTTTTTTCTTTGCAAAATCTTCACGATTATCGATAACAATGCAATAAAATCCAATAGTTTTTAGCAGAGGAACTAAACTTTTGCAAAGATGTCCCGCTCCAAAAATATAAATTTTTCTTTTTGCGGCAAAATATTCACAATAAACTTTTACATTCCCACCACAAGCCATTCCAATACCTTTTTCCGTTAAATTAAAAGTTAATAAAACATTTTTTTTAGTTTGAAATATTTCCTCGCATTTTTGAAGAACCAATCTCTCCAATTTCCCTCCACCAACCGTTCCTTCTGAAGTTCCATCTGCATAAGAAATAAGTTTGAAACCACTTTTTCCCGGAGTTTTTTCCGCACCTTCTACAACTGTTGCCAATACAAATGAAATTCCATTTATTTGATTTTTTACAGCTTTTTTCAATATTTCAGCTACTGAAATTTCCATATTCTCTCCTCATTTCCTCTTTGAATTTTTCTTTCGTATTTAAATTTTGTAAAATTCTCTCATCATCCACATCCATAAAGCTTCTATCTTCCGAATGTTGATTAATTATCTCTTTCAAATTTGCAGTTTTTGCATAATTTAAGATTATTTTTTTGAATTGACTATTGAAAATTATGGGATGTCCAGCTTTTTTTTGGTAAGATGGTTGCAAAATTTTCATATTTGGTTGGAAACTGTTCACCAATTTCTCATAAATTCCGACTGGCAAAAAAGGCTGATCAATCATTTGTAATAAAATTGGATGAGAATTTTGAATAGCATTCAAGCCTTTTTGAATGGATGAGAACATTCCCAAATGATGATTTTCGTTGTAAATAATTTTCACTTTTCCAAAAGCATCAATCGATTTTATCGCTTGCTCTATTTCATTTTTATTTCTGCCTGTTACTACAAAAATATTTTCAGTTATTTGCATCATTTTTTTGAGAAGAAATTCCAAAACAAATGAATTTTCAACCCGAAGTAAAGCCTTATTCTCTCCCATTCTACTGGACTGCCCAGCAGTTAAAATTATCAAATTCATCATAACTGTTCCTATTCAATTTTCAGCAAATTTATTGACATATTAATCCCATTTTCAAGAATAACAAATGGAATTTATTAAGACCTTGTGTCAATAATTAAAAGTGAGGATTTTATGGAATCTAAGAAAAAGCTATTAAAACATTTGCATGATTTTACCAAAATTGGAATTGCACTTTCTGTTGAGAAAGATATTAATAAATTTTTTAAATTGGTTTTGAATGCTGCAATGAAATTCTCAAACTCTGATGGTGGAACGATTTACACTTTGTCGGAAGATGAAAGATATTTGGATTTTACACTTATTTGCACGATTTCAAAAAAATTAGAATTGGGAATGGCTGATACCGCAAAATGGCCAAGTGTCTCTTTATTTGATGAAAGTGGAAATAGAAAATATAAGAATTTTGCAACTTATGTGGCTCATACCAAAAAAGCTTGTTGTGTCAAAGATGCTTACAATCAAGATATTTTCGATAATAGTGGCACTATAAAATACGATAAGAATAATAACTATCGCTCGGAATCGATGGCTGCTATTCCAATGTTAGACCACGAAAATGAACTACTTGGTGTAATTCAATTAATTAACGCCACCGATAGTAATGGTAATATTATCGAATATTCAGATGAGCATCTTTCCAGCTTAACTTCCCTGGCATCGCTTGCGGCAATTGCTCTCACTAATCGAAAATTGATAAATGGCTTGGAAAATTTGCTACTCCATTTCATCAAAAGTATTGCGGGAGCTATTGAGAGAAAATCAAAATATACTGGCGGGCATATAAATCGGGTTGCATTTCTCTCGGAAGAATTTGCCAAAGTTATCCAAAATGACGAAAAATATTATCCAAAAACACATTTTTCTGATAATGAAATGCAGGAAATCAGCATTGCTGGCTGGATGCACGATGTTGGAAAAATCACCACTCCCATTCACATTCGCGATAAAGCACAAAAATTGGAAACGATTTTCGACAGAATTGAGCTTGTGATGACCAGATTCGATTTGATTGAAGCCCTCATAAAAAATGATATGACTGATTCAAATTCCGATAAAGAAAAATTAAAAATGCTACTTTCAAAATTGGAAAATGATAGAGAATTTATCATTAATTCTAATGCAGGTGGCGAATTTATGACTGAAAATGCTCTACAAAAAATTGAGGAAATTTCACAATTTAGCTATTCAACTAATCACAAAACTTATCATTTAATCACCGAAAACGAGAAGGAAAATTTATCAATTAAAAGGGGAACACTTCTTCCAAAAGAGATGGAAAAAATACGAGAACACGCTTTGGAAACTCATGAAATGCTTTCCGAATTAACTTACCCCAAAAAATTTAAAAATGTTCCACTTTATGCTTCCTCGCACCATGAAAAATTGAATGGTAAAGGTTATCCTTTTGGAAAAACTGCTGATGAACTTCCCATTCAATCTAGAATTTTGTCAATTGCTGATCTTTATGAAGCTCTCACTGCATATGATCGACCATATAAAAAGGGAAAAACACTCACCGAAACTTTGAAAATTATGGCATTTATGGTTAAAGATGGTGAGATTGACGGCAAACTTTTGGATTTATTTATCGATTCAGAATTGTATTTGCAGTATGCCAAAAAATATCTTAAACATGAACAACTCGATAATGTCAATCTGAAAAATATCAAAGCTATTTATCACAAACAATGAAGACACTTTCCAAAGATAAAATTAAAAATATTTCCAAATTGAAGCAAAAAAAATATCGTCAATTAAACGATGCTGTTTTAGTCGAAGGAATCAGATTAATTGAGCAAATACAAAAATATCAAGTAGAATTGGAAGAGTTGTATGTTTTGGAATCATCTGAAAATTTAAAATCTAATTTCCAAGCAAAAGATGTCTATCTCGTTAAAGAATATCAATTGAAAAAGCTTACTTCAACCCAAAATCCTCAACCAATTGCAGCTTTGATAAGGCAAAAACAAATCGCTTTGAAAGATAGAAAATTTCTCATCTATTTAGATGGTATAAAAGAACCCGGAAATCTGGGAACAATCATTCGCACTGCAACCGCAGCCGGAATTTCTGGCGTGATTTTATCGCCAGATTGTTGTGAATATTACAATCCAAAAGTGATTCGAGCATCTTTGGGTTCTGTTTTTTTTCTGCCGATTGAAATCCACGATTTTGAATGGCTAAAAAAACAAAAAGCAAAAATTATTTCCACAATAATGGAAGATGCAGAAAATATTTTTGAGGTTTCACCAATTACCGAAAACATTATTTTGGTAATCGGTTCGGAAGCTTTTGGAATTTCAGAGGAAATTTTAAAAATATCTCATAAAAAAATTAAGATTCCAACTTCAAAAAATATTGAATCAATAAATGCTTCAGTTGCAGCCGGAATCGCTATTTTCCAACTAATTAAAAAATGAATACTGATTTTCTAACTGACAAGAAAATTTGGTTGGCACCACTCGCGGGAATTACCGATAAAGCTTTCCGAACTATCTGTAAAGAATGTGGTGCAGATGTGATGGTGAGCGAAATGGTTAGTGCTGACGGTTTGGTTTTTAACAAAGAAAAAAGTATTATTTATGCTGACTTTGAGGAATTTCAAAGACCATTTGGAATTCAAATCTTTGGTTCAAATCCAGAAATAATGGCAAAAGCGGCAAAAATAATTCTGGATAAAAAACCAGATTTCATTGATATAAATATGGGTTGTCCTGTAAAAAAAGTGGTAAGAAGAGGAGCTGGTTCTGCTTTGATGAAAACACCAAAAATAGCAATTAATATTGTTGAAAGTATAAAGTCAGTAATCCAAGAAATTCCACTTTCGGTTAAATTTCGAGCTGGCTGGGATTTCAATTCCATCAATGCAGTTGAGTTTGGAATGGAGATAGAAAAAGCAGGTGCAGATATTCTTTGCCTGCATTCACGTACAAAATCACAAATGTTTTCTGGGAAAAGCGATTGGAAACTTATTAAATTATTGAAAGAAAATGTAAAAATTCCGGTAGTGGGAAATGGAGATATTTTTTCCGAAAATGATGGAATAAAAATGTCTCAATCGACAAATTGTGATTCTGTGATGATTGGTAGAGGAGTGATGGGAAAACCTTGGTTATTTCGAGAAATGAAGAATAAAAAAACACTCTCTTCACAACAAAAATTCGATTTGATAAAAAAACATTACAAACTAACCATTCAAAGCAAAGGAGAAGAAAAAGCAATGCTTGAAATGCGAACGCATATTTTACATTACACCAAAGGATTACGAGGTGGAAAAGATGTTCGTAGGTTTATAAATCAAAGTGATAATAAAATTGAAATCTTAAAAAAAATGGAAGCATTATTTCAAAAAAATTATGGATAAAATAGAAAAAATTCTTTGGAAAGTTAAGTTCGAAGAAAAGAAAAATTGGCTGAGAGCAAAAGAACTTTTGCTTAAAGGTTTGGAAGAATATCCATCTAATAAAAGTTTGCTCTTTTCATTGGCAATGCTTTTCCAATCCAAAAAATTATATAAAAAAGCAATCGAATATTATCAAAAAATTTTGCTACAAAATCCTAACGACCAAAAAGTAAATTTCAAAATGATAAATTGTCTCCTATTTCTCAAAGAATATCAGGTGGTTATTGATTACATTAATGATATAAAAAATCCGCATCCAGAACTTCTGTATGACAAAGCTTATGCTTATTCTAAACTGCTTAACATCAGCGCAAGTATCGAAATTTTGGAGAGTTTACAGAATAATGAAATGTTTGCTAAAATTTCACATCTATTTTTGGCAGAACTTTACTATTTTGAAAAAGATTATGAAAAAGCTCTACTATCTTTAGATAAAGCCGAAAAAGAATCTGGGAAAAATGGTTCTATAAATTATTTACGAGGACTAATTTTCGTTGGCAAAAAAAACTATTTAACTGCCTATGTAGAATTTAGTTATGCTGACAAATTGAAAATATCCAGTCCTCATTTTTATAGAAATTATGCGAAAATTTGTGATTTGATTGGAAATCCTTTAAAAGCTATTGATATTTTAATGAAATGTATCAAGCAGCATCCTTTTGATGTAGAATCTTATATTGAAATCATAAAATTGCATCTCAAATTGGGAAAAATCAATTATGCTTTTAATATCTCTCTGCAAGCTCGCAAAATTTTCCCATATTCTATTTCTTTATCTACTCTGCACTCCACCTTTGAAAAAAATGGGAAGTCAAAAAATGATTAGCTATCTCATTTTTTTTATCCATCTATTTGGAATTTTCGCCGCGCTAGATGCGATTATCAAAGGCAGAACTTCGCAAGGTTCGATTGCTTGGGTAATTTCGCTAATTCTATTTCCCTATCTTGCTTTGCCTTTATATTGGATTTTCGGTAGCAGAAAATTTTATGGTTATGTCAATGCTCGGCGTAAGGGTGATTTGCAAATTAATGATATCGCTAAATCCCTGAAAAATAATCTAATAAGTGCAAATTTAGTTCCCGAAAATACTTTACAGAATCAAAAAGTTTTGGTAAATTTAGCAGAAATGCCATTCACCAAATATAATCGTGCAGTTCTTCTAAAAAATGGAGATGCCACTTTTGAAGCTATTTTTTCTGGAATCGAAGGGGCAAAAAATTATATTATCATTCAATTCTACAAAATAATTAACGATGATCTTGGCAAAGAATTGAAAGATAAATTGATTGCTAAAGCTCAAAACGATGTGAATATTTACTTTCTTTACGATGAAATAGGATGTCATAAACTACCAAAATCATATTTTAAAGAACTCAAAAATGTTGGAATAAGTGTCAGTAGTTTCCGCACTTTTAGATGGTTCAATACCCGCATGCGACTCAATTTTAGAAACCATCGTAAAATCGTAATTGTGGACGGCAAAAAAGCTTATGTTGGCGGCCTAAATGTTTCCGATAAATATTTGGGAATTGATCCAAAATTTGGTTTCTGGCGAGATACTCATGTTCAAATTGAAGGACCTTCCGTTCAATGTGTGCAACTTCCTTTCATCTCCGATTGGTATTGGGCAACTGGCAAAGTTCCAAAACTTAATTGGAAGCCAACGCCCATTAATAGCGAAAAAAGTAACGTTTTAGTTTTACCAACTGGTCCAAATGATGAGCGAGAAACTTGCGGTTTGTTTTTTGTGCAATCAATTAATTCTGCTAAAAAACGAGTGTGGATTGTCAGCCCATATTTTGTGCCGGATGAGCAAGTGCTTACTGCTTTGCAACTTGCAGGACTTCGCGGAGTTGATGTGCGAATTTTAATTCCAGAAAAATCTGATCTAAAAATTACCTATCTTTCCTCATTTTCCTACCTTAAAGAAATCTGCAATGCTGGCGTAAAAGTTCATCGCTACATAAAAGGTTTTTTGCACCAAAAAGTAATGCTAATTGACGACGATATTTCCATGATTGGCACGGCAAATTTGGATAATCGTTCCTTCCGCATCAATTTTGAAATCAATATATTTTTTTTTGATAGAATTTTGGCTGATAAAGTGGAAAAAATGTTCCAGCTGGATTTGTTAGATTCGTTTCAAACTGATTATTCCGATTTTTTGAAAAAGCCAATTTGGTTTAAATTATTAGTCCGCATTGCCAGATTGCTAGCACCAATTCAATAGTTTTAAGTTTAAAGGAGTTTTTTTGTATTTAATTAGAAATATCCTCATTCCAATCTCAAAAAAAATTGATTTGGAAAAAGCAATTTCTCGAAAAATTGGAATTGCCGAAATAGGAAAAATAAGAATACTTCGTCGTTCAATTGATGCTAGAAAAAAAAATCATTTGAAATATAATTTCACTCTTGTAATTTCTCCAAAAATAGAGCTGAAACCAAATTATGAAATTTTGAATTATGAAAAGCCAAAACCATATTTGAAAAAAGTAAAAAAAATTGTAAACCCACATCCATTCATTATTGGAGCCGGACCCGCTGGACTTTTCGCAGCTTTATCTTTAGTAGAAAAAGGGAGTCAACCATATATTTTTGAGCGAGGAGATTCTTTGGAAAAACGGAGTAAAAAAGTAGCTGAATTTTGGCAAAAAGGAATTCTCGATGAGGAGAGCAATGTCCAATTTGGAGAAGGCGGAGCAGGAACCTTTTCTGACGGAAAATTAACCTCCAGAACCAGAGATTTTTACACAAATAAAGTCGTAGATTATCTCATTAAATTTGGTGCCGATGAAAAAATAAAATATGACGCTCTTCCCCATCTTGGTACTGACGGAATTCGTAAAATCGTAAAAAATATCCGTAAATATCTAACAGAAAAAGGATGCAAATTCTTTTGGAATCACAAATTAGAAGATATTGAAATCACAAAAAACAAGATTACAAATCTGCTGATAAACGGAAAAAAATACAATCCTGAAATTGTAATTCTGGCAATCGGAAATTCAGCTCGAGATACATTTATTATGCTAAACAAAAAGATTGAATTGCAAAATAAACCATTCTCGGTGGGCATTCGAATTGAACATTCTCAGCAATTTATTGATGAAACTTTTTACGGTAAAAAAAATGATTTTACAATAACTGGACCCGCAACTTATCGCTTAACCACCAAATATCAAAACCGTGGTATCTATAGTTTTTGTATGTGTCCGGGCGGTTCCGTCATCGCAAGTTCCTCACAAAAAGGCAAACTTGTTTTGAATGGAATGAGTTATGAAAATCGAAATAATTTTTTCGCCAACAGTGCCATTATTTGCACGGTGAATGAGAAAGATTTTGGATATTCAAAACTTGACGGTATAAAATTCCAAGAGCAAATTGAAAAAAAATGTTTTAATCCCGATTACAAAGCTCCCTTCCAAACCGCACGAGATTTTTTAAATAATACAATTTCCACTCCTGCAAAGACCAGCTACGAAAATGGAATTATTCCCAAAAATATTTCCGATTTATTGCCAACTAAAATTTCAGAGTGTTTAAAATTTGGACTGATAAAATTTGAAGAACAAGCCAAAGATTTTATCTCCAAAGGAAATTTGCTCGCCCCTGAAATTAGGACATCATCACCAATCAAAATAATGCGAAAAAAAGATAGCTTCAATGCTACTAAAATGGAAAATCTTTATCCGATTGGCGAAGGTTCTGGTTATGCTGGTGGAATTATGAGCAGTGCCACAGATGGATTTAAGGTTGGATCGATATTTAAAAAAAGTAACGATTTTTAAATATCCGATAACAAACACGAAATTTCGAATAATAAAGCAAAAAAGCCGCTCCGAATGGAGCGGCTTTTTTACTAATTATGACATACCTAACTTTTAAAAATTTTTTCGAGTGATTTTACTGAACCTAGCATAGCAGATGATTCATAAGGCACTACGATTGTTTTATCATTATTTTTGACAACTTCATTAAAGGCTTTAATATATTTAACTGCCAATAAATATTGAGCAGGGTCTGTGCCGGTTTGAGTAACTGCTTTTGCAATATTTTCAATCGCTTTTGCTTCGGCTTCTGCCACTAAAATTTTAGCCTTTGCTTCACCTTCTGCACGTGCAATTTTTGCCTCTTTTTCGCCTTCTGCAACTAAAACTTGAGAGCGTTTTTCACCTTCCGCTGTCAAAATTTTTGCACGACGATCGCGTTCAGCACGCATTTGCTTTTCCATCGCTACCTTAATTTCTTGCGGTGGATTAATATCTTGAAGCTCAACGCGATTTACCTTCACGCCCCACTTATCGGTTGCTTCATCTAAAATAACGCGCAATTTATTATTTATTGTATCGCGAGATGTAAGCGTTTTATCCAATTCTAATTCACCAATAACATTACGCAAAGTTGTCTGCGTTAGCTTTTCAATCGCATTTGGCAAGTTGTTAATTTCATAAACTGCTTTTACTGCATCTGTAATTTGAAAATATAAAAGTGCGTCAATTTCAATAGAAACATTATCACTCGTTATCACATTTTGACGCGGAAAATCGTAAACCGTTTCACGCAAATCTATTTTAGTTTCGGATTTAATAGTTACAATTTTTTGACCGTGCAAATTAGTCTTTACATAACGCCAATTAATTTGACGCGTCTTATCAATAACGGGCCAAATCACATGCAAGCCACTTTCTAATGTACGATTATATTTACCTAATCTTTCAATAACGATAACTTGTGCTTGCTTAACAATCACCAACCCCTTTGAAACTAAAATCACCAACAAAACCAATCCTATAATTAAAACTATCGACATAAACTCCTCCTAAATTTTTTTTACTATTAACTTATTTCCATCAATCGACTTAACAACAATTTTCACACCTTTTTCACACTGCTCATTTGAAATAGCAGACCACTCTTCACCGCCAATTTTCACATAACCTCTTTCATCGGGTAAAATCTCTTTTTGCACAATTCCTGTTTGATTTATGAGTGCGGTAACATTCGTATTTTTTTCATTTTTAGAAAAATATTTTTTACTCAATCGACTTAACGAAATAAAAAGCAAAAATGTTACAATTATGTAAAATAGTAAGTTTACCCAAAAAACATCAACAATTAACGCCAAAAGACCCGTTAAAATAGCACCAATCCCAAAACTCATGAATAAAAAACCAGGAGTGAAAATTTCAACAATTACACAAATAACTCCAATTGAGATCCAAATTATCCATACTTCCATTTTATCCCTCTTTATCTTTTTGTTTTTTCACAAAAATTCTTTTTAAATTTATCATCTACAAACAATTATTTTTCGGCGAAACTCTTGAACGACTCGAAAAAAAATTCTATAAAGTTTATGTCAAATAAAAAATATTATTTGAGTTTTTTCATCTTTTATTTTCTTTTTTAATTATTTCGTTAATAATACTCTTTATTTCGAAAATATCTTTGATATTAACATTTTTCACATCATCCAAATTTTGATTTCCCAAAAAGAGAATATTTGTTTCTTTGTTGGAAAAAATTTGAGCAATACTGGCGTTATCGGTTATGAATAGGTCAGAATTTAGTGCGTAAGACAGTAAATCTATCAAACTTTCAATCTCAACTTTTTTGAGATTCAGAAATTCATTTTTTCCAATATTATTTTTGGTGAGATAGATATTTGCTGAAAAATCTTGTTTAAATGTTGATACTAAAGTAGTTAGCTTCTTTTTTGAAATTTTGTTATGGATATCGATGATAAAATTAGGAAATTTATTTTGAATAAATTGCGGTTTAGAAATACCAGAAAATTCGAAATTCAGCTCTCTTCCCTCGAATGTCAGATTAAAAAAATCAGCAAATTTTCTCAGAATTTCTATTTCTGATTTCGGTTTTGGAGCAAAGATTAGGTTGGAATTATCGTTGATACTCACAATTATCGAATTCATTTTATCGTTAAGTAATTTTTCCAATCTTATATTTTTATTCAAATTGAAAATTATCGATTTGGCTTGAATCGTGAATTTATCTGCAAAATTTACAAATTTTAAATTTTCTGTTTGTCCATAAATTTCAAAAAATTTATAGTTGAAATCTGGAACAATAAAAATTAGTTCTGGAAAGTGCTGATTCCAATTATAGACGTGCGTTAAAATTTCGTGAGAAATGAATACATCTGTGGGGAAAAAAGTGTAAATTCGTTTTGCATTGCCGATTAATTCGCTAAAATTTTGCTTCGATTGCTTGAGCTTTTTTTTAAATAAATTCTTCATGATTCTACCTCTTTTATATTATGGGAAGTGCGATAAATACAGTTGTTCCCTCATTTTCTTTGCTGTTTATCCAAATTTTTCCACCTTGAAGATTCGCTATTTGCTTAGCTGTGGAAAGTCCTAATCCCAACCCGCTTGATTTGAATTCAATTGTTCCCGAACTGTGAGAAATAATATCGCTCAATTCATAAAATTCTTTGAAAATTTTTGTGTGCTGATTTTCGGGAATTCCGATTCCATTATCTTGAACATACAAAACAATAGAATCTTTGCCGTCAATTTTTTCAATTTGGAAAGTGGATATTCTTGCTCCTAAAACAATCGTGCCAAAGTCTTTTGTAAATCTGATGGCATTTAAAACAATATTTGTGAGTAATATTTGCGTTGCATTCCAATCACAATTTAGGTATGATGCATTTTCATCAATTTCCAGTTTGAACTGCATATGGCGTTCAGCAGATAAGATTTCCACATCATTTTTAATATTTGTAAATAAATCTGTCGTATTAATGACGGTTTTATCAAGTTTTTTCACCATTTGATATTTATTGAAATTTATCAAATCATTAAAAAGGGAATATAATTTATCGATATTTTGTCCCATTTCTATTACAGGTTTAGTTTTTTTCTTCTTCTCCAAAAGTCTCATATTACCTTTGAGAGACATCATTGGGGTTTTGAGTTCATGCGAAACTATATTAATAAAATCTTTCTTCATATTATCGAAAGAACTAATTTCTTTATTTTTGTTTTCTAACTCTTGATATTGCAAAGCATTTTTGACGGCAACCGAAATTTGAGTTAAGATAAGTTGCAAAAAATCCAAATTGATATCCAACACTTTCGATGAATCATAATCATCAAGATAGATATAACCATAAATCTTCTTTTCAATGACTATCGGAGCACAATATATAGAAAGTTTTTCTTCCTTTTGAGTGAAATAGCTTTCAAAAAATCCTTCTTTTAGAGCATTTTTTATGAATATTGGCTCTTTCAATTGTTGCACTTCACTCAAAATTGCTTTGCTAATGTGAGAATAATTTTTTAACATATTATCGGATTCATCTAAAGCAACTTTATATTTGTAATTCTCATTTTCATCTTTAATAATGAAAAAACCTCTACTCGCCGAAGTGAAATTTACCACAAATGACATCACTTCCTGCTCTAATCTATCTTTGTCAAATATTCGGAAAAACTTTCTCGTAATTTCCACCAAATTAGTCATTAATACCATATTCTTATTTAATTGAGAAAATTCATCCATACGAATTAGAATGGAAGTCAAATGCAAACGAAGAACTTTGATTATCTCTCTCTCCACTTTTTGCATTGGATATTCACCTTTATCGGAAATTATCAAACAACCAACTTTGGAATATTTAATTCTTAGTGGAATAAAATTGACATTATTATTTTTAATTTTTCGAGTAATTACTCTGTTTTTCTCGATACATTTGGAAATATTTTTTTTGAATAGTGCTAAATTCAGTAACGAATAATCCAAATTATGGTGCAGGAATATCTTGTTTTTTTTACTATTTTTTTCTTTTAGAAGAAGGCAATAATAGTGAGGAGCAAATAGTTTATTAATCATTCGATTAATAAAAAATTTCATTCTTTCATTATCTTGTAACTTCAAAATATCAAATAATTCTTCCTGCCAATTATCCGATTCCAAAACCTCATAACCCCTGATTTCAATAGTTTTTAGATTGGAATAATTTTTAAGCTGATAATCCATTTTTTTCTTAAAAATAGAAGCATCTTTTTCTGGAAGCCCTTTAATAGATTTTCTGATAGCTATTTTGTATTCTTTGAAATAATTTACAGCTTCATCTTTTAGATTAAGATGAGAATAGATTTGTATAAGTAAACTGTAAACTTTCATTTCACTAATAAATAGGTTCTCTTTTTTTACAAAATTTAGAACATCTAAAAGTTCACGAACCAAATATCTGAGATTTACCTTATTATCCAGCATTTTAACTTTAACTTTATTGATTTTCAAAACTGTTTTCCAATATGAAAAATCATTTTTTTCGCATAAAATTTCGGCTTTTTTACAGATTTCATATGATTCTTTTATATCACCCAGTCCTAATGAACACGCCAAAAATCTGATATAAATAATTGCTTGAGCATAATCACTTTTATTTTGTTTGGAATATTTAAACGCTTTTTCAATTGTCTGTTTTGCCTTTAAATATTCTTGATTTCCAATGTAGTAAAAACCGAGCATTTGAAAAAAGAATTCGTGTTCCTTTTTTTCAAGGAATAA
Organism: uncultured Candidatus Cloacimonadota bacterium; assembly: GCA_964419355.1. GTDB lineage: Bacteria > Cloacimonadota > Cloacimonadia > Cloacimonadales > TCS61 > TCS61. Next base: position 14,471 of record CAYQOZ010000013.1, read on the forward strand.
ATTTTCATATTTCTCTAAGAGAAGCTTGATTTTCTTGTAATCGCCAATTTTATAAAGATAATAAAAATATGTTTTGATTAAAGGATTCACCGATTTAATTTTATCATCAAGTAATTCGGGAGTGTGTTCTTTTATAAAATCGTAATAGTAAGCAAAATTATTGACTTTGCTTTTTGCAATTGCTAAATTATTGATAATTGATTTATGAAATGGGTTGGTTTCAACCTTTTGTGATAAAGTTTCTGCATCATTAAGATAACTTTCTGCTTTGACAAAATTGCCCATTTTTATGTAAGCTTCACCATAATTTAACAAACTTTGCACTTTCACTTTCCTGCACATTGCTTTATTGCAAATATCGATTGCTTTTTTAAAATTCTCAAATGCTGTTTTAGTATCTCCTTTTACCAAAGCAACATCTCCAATATTATTGTAAATCATTCCCAATTTTCGGTAATATTTTTGAGATTCCCAAATACCCTTTGTTATCTTAAAATTTTTATCAGCTTCATCAAAAAGTTTTTTTTGATGATATAAATTCGCCAAATTATTATGCAAAGTTCCCACCCGCAGTAAATAGATAGAACTATTCTTTGTTTCCATTTTTGGAATAAAATTTTCAATTAGAGCGATACCTTCGTCAATCTCTCCAGCATTACCTAATAATAGTCCTTTAAAAGCAATATATTCTACTAAATCTTCATCTTGAAGGTTATAATTATCTAATTCTTTAATATATTTTTCTACTTGCAAAAATCTATTTTGGGATAGTTCCACGCTACATAATCGTAGTATGGCTTGAATTTTAATTTTCCCTGTAAGTGATAGTTCGTAAGCTCTTTGAAATCTGCTTTTGGCTAAATTAAATTTGCCAAATAAATCGTAATATTTTCCTAATAATAGATGTTTTTCTGAAATATCTCCCAATTTTCTTATACTTTTCTTAATTCTTGATGAAATGTAATCATCTGCAAACCATTCACAAAAATCCATAAATAATTTAAGATCTTTTTTCAATTCCGTCTCGCTAATTTCAGCATTTTGTAAAATATCAAGCTCGATAACATTACACAATTCCAAAAATGCTGCTTGATGTTCTCCCTCAAGTTTCAATATTTTGGCCAAAGTTAAATTAAATTTTCTTGTGGTAACAATATCTTCAGCATGCTTTGCATGATTAATAATTCCTTTACAAATAACTTTTTCTTTGATTGTAATATTATCAAAATATTTTAACACTTGTCTGGATATATTTTTTTTCGTATCTTCTGAAGTTTCTTTGTTTAATCTCTCTCTTGCTTCTCGGAAGGTAATGAGAAGATATTTATCTTCTCTTCTTAAAATCTCGTTATTAACGCAATCATTGACCAAAAAGAAAAGTGATTTATCATCAATATTTAAAACACTTTTTATCAATTTTACTGATAATTTAGTTTTAATCCAAGCCAATTTTTGTAAATATTCATAATTTTGTTTATTAATATGAGCTAAACGCGTGTAAACATCATCAATAAGATTTTTTGGAATGAGATATTTATCTAAATCAAAGCTGAAAATAAATTTTTCATTTTGCCATATTTTTCTTTTTTTTGTAAGATCTATCAAGATTTTTTCAATAAATAGCGGATTTCCATTTGAGCGTTTCCATATTTTTTTAATAAATTCTTGAGGTGGTGTTTTCTTCAGCAATTTAGTTACAAATTTTTCAGTTTTTTCATAATCAAGAATATCAATATTCACTTTTACAGTATGAATCATTCCTTCTAATTTTCTGGGATCATTTAAGCTAATAATAATCAAAATTGGCATATTCATGATATTTCTGGAAATGAAATTGATAAAATTGAACACTTCTTTCGGAAGGTGTTCTACCGCTCGAATTATAAATATTATTGGTTTTTCAGCAGATAAATTAAAGATGAAATTTGATGCACTTTGAAAATCTAATTCCAGTTCTTTCTTATTTTGGACTTTTTTGGTTGCTTTTTCTTCGGAATCAAATAAATATTCTTTCATTTTGGAAGAGATATTTTCTAAACTTTCTAACCTTTCTTTATTTTGTTTTGCGGCTACAGAAAATTCCTTTATCAACGCAAAAAATGGATCTTTGTGTTTAGAATCGCAACGGTAATCAAAAATAAACTGCTCATTTGTAAGAAGATGATACTTGAACAAAGTCAACACATTATTTTTTCCCAGACCTTTTCCTGCAGAAAGCGAAATAATTTTTCCATTTCCTTTTGAAATTATAGGAACATAATCTAATAATTTGTGGGAATAGTCATCTCGAACAAAATAATCACTAAATTTAATTCTATTTATTATTGACCATTTACTTGAAAAGGAGTAGTTTTGGGATTGAATACTATTTATGTAAGTAATTATGTTTTCGATACTTTTAAATCTATCTTCAGAATTTTTTTCTATTAATCTTAAAATTAATTTTTCGATTTGTTCAGATATTTCAGGATTTATTTCTCGAGGAAATTTTGGTAATATGTTCAATTTTCTACCCGCAACTAATGCCGAGAGCTGTTCGCTTGTATACGGTAAAGTTCCAGATGTAAGCTTGTATAAAATTACTCCCAAAGAATAATAATCACTCTTCTCGCAAATGTTTTCCGAATTATATGCTTCTGGTGCGATATAAGGAAGATTCTGGTCTATTTTCTGATTTTCATATTCCATTCCCATTTTTGAAAATCCGTAATCCATGATTTTTACTTGCGGTTTATTGTTTTTTATTTGATAAATTACATTTGTCGGTTTAAGGTCTTTATGTAAAATACCTTGGCTATGTAAAGCACTTAAAGCATAAGAAATTTGAACAACAATATCGTAGAAAACATCAGTACTGATTTTACTAAATTTGAATTCGTTTAATGTTTTGCCTTCAAAATATTCGCTAAGATAGTAAATATTTTTACCATAATTACCAAAATCACTAACATGAATAAGATTTGGATGTTGAATTTTTGTAATCTGATGCATATCTTCTGCTGAAAATTTTTCGTAAAATTCAGATGAATCTAAATTATTGAAAAGCTTGAGAGCGTAGATTATATCTGTTCTAACACAGCGAACTTTGTAAACAGTAGCCCAAACGCCTGAACCTAATTTTTTAATAACTTCATATCTGGAGTCAATTATCATTTTATCTCTCCCTTTGAAGTTACCTAATTTATAATTTGCAATATGATTGTCAAGTTGTGAATATATTAAATATTTTCAGAAGAGAACTTATCTTTGAAAAAATAAAATAACGTGACGTTAAAAGTTAATGTTATTTTTCCATTTTTTGGAAAATTTTCTTAACTATCTTTTCCGACATAAATGATTTTAGTTGACTTAATAGGTAACTATCCAAAATGAACAAAAAAAATCAAAAGGAATATTTATGAAAGCAATAATATTAGCTGCTGGAATGGGAAGAAGGTTAGAAAAAGTATCCGAAGGAATTCCCAAAAGTATGATTAAAATCAATGGAAAATCAATAATTCACCGTCAAATTGAAAGTTGTCTAAAAGTTGGGATAGACAATTTTATTTTTGTTTTAGGTTACAAAAAAGAAAAACTTAAAAATCATATTTTAGAAAAATTATTAGAAAAACAAATTACAATTATTGAAAATAATATTTACGATAAAACAAACACTCTTTATTCTTTGTGGCTTTGCAAAAATAAATTCGACGACAATTTCATCTATTTTAATGCAGATGTGCTTTTCGATGCGGATTTACTAAAAAAAATATCTTCAAGCTCAAAATATTCTCAGCTATTATTGGAGACAAAATCTTGTGCTGAAGAAGAAGTTAAAATGATAATTGATGATAATTTTAAAATCTTGGAAATCGGAAAAAAACTTGAAATCCCTAAATGTGCTGGTGAATTTATCGGTGTTGGAAAATTTAATCTGGATATTCTACCTAAATTTGCAAAATATTTAACTCAAGGAATTGAAGAAAATCAAGAGAATAATTATTTCGAATGGGCTGTAAATCTTCTCGCAAAAGATGTTATTTTAACTGCAATTCCAACCGACGACGCAAAATGTATTGAAATAGATTTTCCGGAGGACCTTCAACTCGCCAGAAAAATGTTCTCAAAATAAATTTCTATGAAGAAAATCTTGTTGGTTGGCATTAATGCTCGATATACGCACCTGAATATAGCAATTAGATATTTGCGAAATAACTGCAAACAAAATAAATATGAGATCGAACTTGCTGAATTTACAATCAACAATCATTTGGGAGATATTCTTGAAGATATTCATTCCAAAAATCCTGATATTATCGGACTTTCTGTTTACATTTGGAATACAAATATTGTAAAAAATTTACTTTCTGATTTGAAAAAAGTTTTGCCAAATGTTACGATTATTTTGGGTGGACCAGAAGTAAGTTATAATTCCGAAAATTGGTTAAAAAAAAATCCCGATATTGATTATATTGTAATCGGAGCTGGAGAAACAAGTTTTAAATATCTTCTTGATAATAATTTCGAAATTTCAAATAAAATTATTAAGATAGATAATCCGAATTTCAACTCAATTTCTTTCCCATATTTAGAACATGAATTGCCAAACTTGAAAAACAAATATCTCTATTATGAAGCAAGTCGTGGATGCCAATTCAAATGTAGCTACTGCCTCTCTTCACGCTCTGATCAGAAATTGGAATATCGAGATTTGGGAAAGGTGAAAAAAGAATTAACTCTTTTGTTAGAATACAAACCCAAAATAGTAAAATTTGTAGATCGAACATTCAATTCAAATAAACTTTTTTCTCGAGAAATTTGGAAATTTTTAATTGAAATAAATCCTAAAACCAGATTTCATTTTGAGATTCATCCAAATTTGTTAAAAGAAGAAGATTATGAAATATTGCGACAGGTTCCAGAAAATCTTTTCCAATTTGAAATTGGTATCCAATCTACGAATGAAAAAGCACTTAAAGCGATTAAACGCCCCCAAAAATGGGAAGATATTAAATTAAAAATAGAAAAATTAATAACTATTCAAAATCTTCATATCCACCTTGATTTTATTGTCGGATTACCATTTGAAAATTTTGAAAGTAGCAAAAATTCAATTAATGAAATTTACGCTCTCAAACCAAATCACTTCCAATTAGGATTTCTCAAAGTTCTTTCCGGAACTGAAATAGTCAATAGTTACAAAAACTTAACACATTCCAATTACGCACCTTACAGAATTTTGGCTAACGAATGGTTGAACTTCAGCGAAATCTCAAAACTGAAAATGGTTGAAACAATTCTTAATATTTTTTACAATTCCAAAAAATATAAATTATTTTTGGAAAATCTTGAAACTCATTTTGCAACTGCTTTTGATATGTTGCTAAATTTGGCAATTTTTCACAAAACACACGATATTAACAATCAAAAAAATTGGGAAAAAAATGCTAAAATTTTAGTTGAATTTGTGCAAACAAAAATTGATGAAAATAAAGATTTTTTAATTGATTGTTTACGCTGGGATTGGTGTAAAATTGCGAGCGCACACTACTATCCAGAAATTTTATCTAACAAAAATTGTTATCAAGCAAAACGCATCGGTTTATCAAAATTGAAAGAAATTTCTGATGAAAATAAAATCTCAACAAAATCATTAAAATCTGCTATTTATTTTAAAGCAACCTCACCAAAATTCAAAGAAAAATTTTTACCAAAATCAGAAATAGTCGCTTTTGTTAAAGGTAAGAAAAAGAAGCAAATATTTGAATTTTAGCTTTTTCCTTTATTTTCCAAGCAAAATATTAATTGCAATCCCAAGCTTAGAGAAATCATAGGTTTTATCTCGCTCAGTTTCTGCAAAAAATGCGATTGTTTTGCGTTCTTCATAACCGTAAAATAATTTCAAATCATAGTTTTGAAAAAGTGGATATTTTAGCGAAATGTTGAGTGAATAGACATCGTCAATTCGCCCAAAATGAGATGAATCAAAATCGTTTAAAGTTTGAAAATGTTTGCGTTCAAACTGAAAATTATAATAAAAGACAAGCGGAGAAAATTCAGTAAGTTTAGTGGTCAACTTATATTCATCAGATTTGTAAGAACCATCCTTACGGTTTTCAACACTTTCCGCCACCATTTTACCATCAATTTGCGAATTCAAATAACTGTATTCAAATCCAATTTTGCTCCCTTTTTTGGATAATATATCAAAATTAACAGAATGTCCATTTGTAATTGCGTCGTATTCCGTAAAATATTCATTATGAATAGTTTGCGAAATTTCATATTGATAATTTATGCGAAATAGAGATGATAACTTATATTGAAATTCACCCGAAATTCCATTTTTTGAATAAGTAAAATCTCGATAAATCTCAGCGTCATCCCAAACACTGTCAAAACGATTTACAAATAATTTTGGATTATAAGAGTAGTTCAGTGTAAAATTGCTTTTTCGGTTCAAATATTGTTTTGTCGAAAACGAAAAATTAAAATTATTTTTAAAACTATTTTGCAAATAATTATCGTATTTTATCGTAAATTTTTGAATGTTTGTGTGTCCAAAGATTTTCTCTTTAATTTGTAATTGAATTTTGGGCTTAAAGATTAAGTCATCAAGAGTTTTCTGCACAAATTTGTCCGTCTCTTCTGTGGTGTTAAATCTTGCAATATCGTTTTCAGAAAGACTCAAAATATTATCGTTGTAAGTCGTTTTCAATTCAAATTTGCCACTAAAATCTGTTGCATAAAGTAAAGAAAATGTGCATAGAAATAAAATTATTTTCTTCATTGTTTTTCAATCCCAACTGAACTTTTATTTATGTAAAATCGGAACATTAAATCTCGATTTTGTGCACGATTTTCTATCTCAATATGATGAATTCCTTTTGATAATTTGATAATATTTACATCACCAGTTGACGGTGTTTTTTGACTATCATCAATCCACGCCTTGCTAGATTTATAGGCTATTTCGGTAACTTCGGAAAATAATTTTCGGTTGTCATAAATATTAAATTTATAACCATCTTTATTGATGAAATTATCTTCAAATAACATTCGGCTGACAATTTTCAAAACTATTGGACCTTGCAGGGTGAGTTTAACTTTATTCGCTTTTGGAGAATAATAAGTAAACTCTTTTTCATTCATAAGTAACGTTTTTTCGATGCCATAAAAATTTGGTGTGAAGCGAATAAATTCAATCTCCTTGTTCGATTTTACAATTTCATCATTTTTCATTTTGAAAATAATACTTTTTCCCGAAATATTTTTGATTTTAATTTTGTTATTTGACAGTAATAATGCTATTTTGAATTTATTGAATTTTGAAATATCTTCGCCATTCACGCCTTTGCAAATCTTGCTTTTTGTAGCCTTTTTTTCCAAAACCCGTTTTTCATCATTTATCGAAATTTCATATTGATAATTTTCTGTATCAACCCCATTCATCACCAAACGAGAATAAACTTCTAAACTATCTATTTGAAATGTGTTACATTGAAATGACTCACCAGATTTTAGCAAAATGTAAGTGTAAATTTTGCTATTTTTTTTATTGAAAAAAAGAAAATCATCAGTACTATTTTCAATTTCTATTTTGGAAGCGAAAAGAGAAGTTGCAAATAGTAAAAAAATTATAATTTTTTTCATCATAATGTGATTTCTTCCTTTTTCAATTTTAGCTCTTTATGGTCAAAAAAGATAATCACGAAGATAAGCATAACCAGCATTATAAATGCAATTGTCGCGATTGTTATGTTGTATTTTTCGGTTTCAAACATACTTCCTTTTCCTGGTATAGGTAATGGAATGGGAGCAATTGGAAGTTTTAAATTTTCAGCGAATTTTTCAATATCTAAAATGTGAACAATCGGCACACCTTTATCTGCGAATAGAAGCATTGTTCCCTTAAGTGGTGTATTTGTCAGCGTCAAATAACGGTGGAAACCCGTTTTGATGAGTTGACCATTTATCGAAATGCCCAAACTGGATAGCCCACCCCCCACATTTACATACAAATCAATTTCGCCATTTTGTTCAAACAATTCCATTTTTTTTGAAATGTTCTGTTCCAAACTACCTTCTTGGACAAGTTCTACCCCGTTTTTTTGTATATTTTCAATAATCAATTCGCGTCCAAAAATATTCAATCCGCGTCCTAAGTCTCGTCCACCACCAATCGATGCGGCTTTGCTTCGATAAGGTAAAATACCATTTTCATTGAGCAATTTTTCCATATCGAGCCAAGTAAAATTTGGATTGGTTGCACCAAACATCGAAGCCCCGACAGACGAAATGAGAATGACATCGAGTTCCAAAACTTCGGCAGCGGCTAAAACTGCAATGTTCATTGCTGGAAGCGAACCAGTACAACTTACAGCAATTCTGTCACCTTTTTTCAAATTTGCTTCTTTGAAAATTTGCACAAAAGCAGCAGCAAAATTAGGATTCAAACTAGTTAATTTTGATTCTAAATCACCTCGATCTGTTACAATGAGAGATTGCTTTTCACCAATCAATGCCGTTTTATTTGGATCGTTTAATTCATCGATGAAAACATTATTTTCAAGACGGTTTTGTTTTATTATATTTTCTATTTTTTGCATTAAATTAGCAGCTGCCAATTTTTCTTCAAAATATTGATCACTCACAAAAATTCGAGAATTTTCTACCCAAATGAAAAGGATTATCGATGCTAACATTAACACTAATAAACTAAATTTTGATTTTGCACTTGGAATAAACATTTTTTCCTACCTAATTATTTCGCCATTAAAAATTAAAACCAACAGAATTCTGACTACTACAGCAGCTACTACCATTATTGATAAAGTTTTGATTACACCCTGTTTTTCCATCGCATTGGCGATGAGACCAGGTATAATAAAACCAATTACATTTAC
>CAYQOZ010000014.1:0-22887 GCA_964419355.1 uncultured Candidatus Cloacimonadota bacterium
GGGAAACTTTGACGAATGATGATGTGGCAGCACTTAATTTTGCGGCTGGTGTTTCAGTTGAAATGGCGTACTCGGAAGAAGGATCTGGTGCGATGACAATGGATGTTGACGATGCACTTCTTGATAAATTTGGATTTGATTCTGCAACTTATGTAAACAATATAAATGCTACTTTCTATAACAATTTAAAAAGCAATATGCAGAATGCTAAACCTGTATTTTTAGGAATTATCGAAAGTGGTTCACCTTATGGCCACGCAATTATCGTGGATGGATATAACTCCAATGATGATACTTACCACCTCAATATGGGTTGGGGTGGATCAGCCGATGGTTGGTATTCACTTCCAAACGGAATGCCATCAGGCTTTGATACAATTACACAAGCTGTAATCAATATTGAAGGTGGTTTTGAACCATTTACAGCAGGTGGACAGATAATAACTGCCGGTGCAGATGCGACAGAAGCATTAATAACTTTGAATGGTCCGCGTTATTATGAATGCACTCCCGATGTAAACGGTCAGTTTCAATTCGATTGGGTTGTGGCTGGTTGGTACGATTGTACCGCGATAATAGAAATGGACAACGGTGGTTTTGAATATACAAATCAACTCGCTTGGTTAGACGAGAATAATACAAATATTTTCTTTTTTATGGATAGTTATGAATATTTAACTGCTGAGATTTCTGCTCCAATTAGCCCAGAAGGTTGCAATGTTGCGGTTTATCATAATGGCCAATTAGTTACTTCTGGTATTGCAGATGCGAGTGGTACAGTTGAAATGGTTGGGATTCTACCAGGCGATTATTTTGTGGTTGCAAGTTTAGATGGTAACTATTTTGATTATACAGATTATATAATTGATGCAAATAATCAAGATATTGTTTTCGATTTAGTGCATTATCAATACGATTATAATTTGACTTTTGCCGATGAACCTGTCGGACAATTCCAAATGCTCAGTTCGATGAGTTGTGGCATAAAATTATTTGGTGATGATATCATTGATTTTGAAGGTGAAGCTATTTCCAAAGTAAAATTCATAGCTCCTTTCGATGCAGAAATTGGACAAATCTTTGCTCAAATTTGGCACGGAGATATTCTTATTTCTGAAAAAGAAGTTTTTGATTTTACCGCCGGTGAATGGGAATTTATCACACTAGATAATTTTGCCATAATTGATGCAGATGAAGAATATTATGTGGGCTATCGTATCGAAGCTCCATTTGGAAATCCAGCTGCTTTTCACGATGCCGGACCGCGCGTAGAAGGAAAAGGAATGTTCATAAAAACAAGTAATTGGGTTGAGCTTCCATCTTCTGCTTACGACTTCAACTTTTGTATCAAAGGTGTAATTGCCACGCACACGGTATCTTCAGATGAAATTGAAATTCCAAATAGCATAAATTATCTTGGAAATAATTACCCGAATCCGTTCAATGAAACTACAAAAATAAATTTTTCATTAGATGAAAATGTAGCGAATGGAACTATTGAAATATTCAACATAAAAGGACAACTTGTGAAAGAACTTTCCATCAACGACGACAAAACTTCAGTTGAGTGGAATGCAATTAATCAAGCATCAGGAATTTATTTCTATAAAATGAAAACAGACGGAAAATATACCTCAACTAAAAAAATGATATTACTTAAGTAATATAAATTTACCCCCAACCTTTTTTAAGGGGCAATTTTTCTTTTTGCTAAAATAAATATCGTTCAAAATAAAAAAGGGTTACTCTTAAAAGTAACCCTTTTTTACGCACTTCAAAAAATGAATTACTTGACATATTATACCCCTTAAATTCACTCAATAGGTATGAAAGGTGAAATGGATGAGTATCAAAATAAAAATTGAATCGTTACGCTGGCAAATTGAAAAAGCTGTGAGCAAAGTTGATAAAACCGCTTCCGATATAAAATTAATTGCAGTTACCAAAACACAATCGGCAGAAACAATTGAAGAAGCTTTGCAAAATGGAATTCAATTTATTGGTGAAAATAAAATTCAGGAAGCGGAACAAAAAATTCCAATATTAAAAGGAAAATATAAGGAATTTCATTTCATCGGGCATTTACAATCCAACAAAATAAAAAAAATCATTCCGCTTCAACCCACCTTAATTCATTCAATAGATAAATTTTCAACTGCAAAAAAAATTGATGATTTTATTGCCAAACACAATTTGCAAATTCAAAATATTCTTATTCAAATAAATACTTCTGACGAAATGAGTAAATTTGGAATTTATCCAACTGAAACTTCTCAACTCATCAAACAAATCAGCGAGCTTCCAAATATCAGAATAAAGGGCTTGATGACAATTGGCGTATTTACAAATAATGAAAAAAATATTCGAAAATGCTTCCAAATTTTGAAACAGCTTTTTGAAAAGATAAAACAACAAAAAATTCCGCGTGTAGAGATGAAATATCTTTCGATGGGAATGAGTAATGATTATAAAATTGCCATTGAAGAGGGTGCAAATATAATTCGTGTGGGAACGGCTATCTTTGGCACCCGAAAATAAAGTGAGGAGAAAAAATGTATCCATTATTAAGTTTCACAGTTTTACTAATTATTTCATATTTTATCGGTTGTTTTTCAACGGCCAAAATTTTTGCAAAATATTTTAGAAATATAAATATTTACAAAGTTGGAAGTGGACATTCTGATACCCAAAATATTTTTCATAATGTCGATAAACCTTTGGGCGTTTTTGTCGGATTGGCAGATATGGGAAAGATGTATTTCTATCTTGTCTTACTTAAATACATTCTAAATATTGAAGTATTAACTTCAGTTATTGGGGATAATATCGGAACCCAACAACATCTGTTAATTTTGGGATTTATAACAATTATAGGACATTGTTTGCCAATTACACACCATCTCAAAGGTGGTCGTGGAATATTTACTTATATCGGGTTTGTATTTTTCTTTGCACCCGAAGCAATTTTAATTGTTACCATTTTAGCAACTATTATTGTGATCTTTTTCAAACAAATTCGTTTTGCTCAATTTATGATAGTTATGCTACCACCATTTATAAATTTTTTCTTTGTTCCAGAGAAAGATCTTTTAGCAAAAATGTTTATTGCTGCCCTTTTAATGGGCATAATTAATGTTGTCGTATCAAAAAAATTAGGAGAGATATAATGAAAATTATTCCGGTAATTACCAAAAAAGAGAGAAATCAGTTTATTAAATTTCCTTTCAAACTTCACAAAGATGACCCACTTTGGGTTCCACCTTTATTGATGGACATTAAGAAACAACTCGACCCAAAAAAAAATCCCTATTTTCAACATTCGGAAGCTCAACTTTTTTTGGTTTATAAAGACAAAAAAATTGTAGGAAGAATTTCGGCTCATACAAATACTCAACACAACAAAACACATAACGATAAAATTGGATTTTTTGGATTTTTTGAATGCATAAATAACCAAGAAGTTGCAAATTTACTTTTTGATACAGCCAAAAATTGGCTTCAAAAAAAGGGAATGGATACGATGCGCGGTCCTGCCAGTTTCTCTGTAAATGATGAATGTGGCTTGCTCATAGATGGATTTGATTCTTCACCGATGGTGATGATGACCTACAATCCAAAATATTATCTTGATTTATTTCAAAATTACAAATTAACAAAAACGATGAACCTTCTTGCCTATTCACTTCCGGTGCAACCACCACCCAAAAGATTAAAGCGTTTAGCAGATAAAATTGAGAAAAAAGGTAATTTCACAATTCGTTCACTTCCTTCCAAAAATAAAAAAAAATTGAGAAAAGATATTGAAAAAATTTTTCATATCTACGAAACTGCTTGGGAAAATAATTGGGGATATGTTCCGATGACTGCTGTAGAATTTGAGATGCTGGTTGATAATCTGCTTCCCATCATTCGCCCAGAACTTATTTTCATAGCAGAGATTGATGGCGAAGCGGTTGGACTTTCGGTTACTTTGCCGGATTATAATTACATAATTAAAAAAATAAAAGGTAAAATGCTGCCTTTTGGATTTTTAAAATTCCTCTATTATCAAAATAAAATCTCCGGTTTGCGTGTGGTGATAATGGGCGTTTTGGACAAATACAAGAAACGAGGTATCGATGTGGTGATGTATTGCAAATCATTTGAAGCGGCTTCCAATCATAAAACTCCATACAAATTAGCAGAATTTTCTTGGATTTTGGAATCGAATACTATGATGAACAGAATTGCCAAAACTTTAAATGCAAAAGTCTACAAAACTTATCGTTTGTTTGATAAAAAAATATAAGTGAAAATTTGATTTATGGATAAAAAAGAGTAGATGTTCACATTTTTGAATTCAGGGATTTTGTTTGTCGCTTCGGCAGTTGCAATTCCGGTAATTATTTATCTTTTTGCCAAGAAAAAACCATTAAAAATCGTTTTTAGTTCAATCCGTTTTATCAAAGAAAGTCAGCAAAAACAACGAAAGAAAATCAATCTTAAGAATATTCTGCTGTTAATTATTCGTATGCTGATAATCCTATTCACAATTTTGGCAATTTCTCGTCCGGCAATAAAAACCAAAATTCTCAGTGAAGGTAGCAAACATCCAAAAACAGCAATTGCTATTATTTTGGATAACTCTTACAGTATGAATTATTTGGTTGATACTCAAACTGAATTGGAAAAAGGAAAGCTGATTTTACAGCAACTTAATGGAATATTTAATCAAGATGATGTGATTATTTTATTCACTTTGGATGATGATTGGAACACTATTCACAGTAAAATTAATTATGGAAAATTTTCGAATGATTTGATAAATAAAATTGAAGTTACTGCACAAGCTCATTCATTTGCAGAAGTGATGATTTTAGCCGAAAAAAAAATCGAAGAAGCACATTTACCGAATAGTGAAATCTATTTTATTACTGACAAACAAAAGCAAAAATATCCCGAAAAATTTAAAATTCCAACATTCATCATTCCAACTTCTCAAAATACAATTCGCAATAATATTAGCTGCCAAAATGCCGAAGTCGTAAATGAAATCATGAAAAAAGATTTGCAAAAAGTGATTACTTTTGAGCTGATAAATCATTCTAAAAATATTCAAAATGATGTTGTGTGTCAGCTATTTTTTGATGAAAACACAATTGCAGAAAAAGCTACTAATTTATTGCCAAATCAAAAGAAAAAACTGGAATTTACCATCGATGTCGAAAATAATGGTTGGCATTCTGGTTTTGTGAAAGTAAAGAATGAAAGACAAACTTTCGACAATCGAAATTATTTTAGTTTTTATCAAAATCAAAATCCAAAAGTTGCCGTGATTAGTGATGTAAGCAAACTTTCCATCATTCCAGAAACGATTTTGAATATCTATTCCAAAAATATTGAAATAATAAATTCAAATAATATAAATTACGATAAACTAAAAAGTTACGATAATATTATCGTTTATAAAAAGGAATTTATTACGGAAAAATTGAAGTTCGTTTTGAATAAATTTAAGAATGATAAAAAGGGAATTTTGTTCCTAACCGAAGAAAATACTTCTGTTTCGTGGCAAAAATTTTATGCTGATTTTTTTGATTGCACTTTTTCAAATTTTGATAAAAAAAAACGAAGTATTGATTTTATTAATGAATTTCACTCCATTACCAAACTTTTGAAAGATGCAGGTCAAATCGAATTGAAAAATATCTGGAATGTGAAAAGTAATGTCAATATTTTGGTGCAATCGCAGACTAATCCGATTGTGTTAGAGAATGAAAATTCATTGCTTTGGCTTTTCGATATTGACAATATTCAAAATCCTTTTACGCTTCATTCTGCTTTTCCCATCTTGGTTTATAACAGCTTGAAATTTATGGCAAATGGAGGATATACATCCTACAAAATTGGTGATAAATTGGTTCTTGATTATCCGCAAATAACTTTGCCAAATGGAAATTTATTAGAATTAAATAATAATTTTTTCTATCCACAAAAAGCTGGAGTTTATAAATTTTATGATGATGAAATCGCTGTAAATTTGAATTATCCGGAAAGCAATTTTGAATTAATTTCAAAAGAGAAAAAAATAAATCTCATTTTTTGTAGTGAAAAATGGATTGAGGAAATTTTGCAATCGCGTTATGGTTTTGAACTTTGGAAATATCTGCTAATTGCAGTGCTGTTGCTGATTGCATTGGAAATGATTATTGTAAAAAAAGAAGAGAGAAAATAAATTTTTCAAAGTTTATTAGTCGAAAATAATTTTATTAGTTCATTTTTCATTTGACAAAATACTGTTGAAATTTTGTATAAATCCAATTAAATTTAAAAGAGGAATATTATGGCAAAAGTAGAAGTAAAAAGTGTGGATAAGTTTTACGAAAATGGTTTTCAGGCGGTAAAAAAAGCAAATTTTATAGCAGAAGATAAAGAATTTGTGATTTTGGTGGGTCCTTCCGGTTGTGGAAAAACAACAACTTTAAGAATGATTGCTGGATTAGAAACAATTTCAAATGGTGAAGTTAAAATTGGTGAGAAAATTGTGAACGAAGTGCTTCCCAAAGATCGTGATATTGCGATGGTTTTCCAAAATTATGCACTCTATCCGCACATGACAGTTTACGACAATATGGCTTTTGCACTTAAACTACGAAAATATAAAAAAAATGAAATTGATCGAATTGTAAAAGATTCTGCAGCACTCTTGGAAATTGAAGATTTGCTCGATAGAAAACCAAAACAGCTATCTGGTGGTCAGCGTCAGCGTGTTGCTTTGGGAAGAGCAATCGTACGTCAACCAAAAGTGTTTTTGTTCGATGAACCACTCTCCAACCTCGATGCCAAGTTGCGTGTGCAAATGCGTGCCGAGATTATTAAACTTCATAAAAAATTACAAACAACCATCATTTATGTAACGCACGATCAGGTGGAAGCAATGACGATGGCAGATAAAATGGTCGTGATGAAAGATGGAATAATTCATCAAATCGATTCACCTTTAAAAATTTATAATCTACCGAACAATCTCTTCGTTGCGGGTTTTATTGGAAGTCCAGCCATCAATTTGGTGAAAGGAAATATAACTTCAAAAGGTAAAAAAATATTCTTCACATTTGGAAAATTTCAATTGGAAATTCCAGAACCAAAAAACATCAAAGATTATGTCGATCAAGAAGTTACGATGGGAATAAGACCGGAAGATATTTACGATTCCAAATTCAACCAAATGGCAGAATTTCCACAAAATATTGAAGCAACTTGCGAGGTGGTAGAACCGATGGGAAATGAATTTATCGTGTTCCTGAAAACTAACGGTGATAAATTTACCGCCAGATTTGACCCCAAACGCTTCCCGCCAATTGATGAAAAAATCGAGCTTACTTTCGATATGAAAAAAGCACATTTCTTCGATCAGGAGAGTGAAAATAGAATATAGAATTTAATAATTGAACACGAAGGAGGCAGTTTGAGAGTTGTTTTGATTGTTTTTTTGTTTTATCTAACTTCGCTATTCGCCCTCGACCTTAACCTGCCAAAATCTGCTTATCACAACGCCACGCAAAATCTTGAATTGGCCATTCCGGCTGTCTCTTCCAACAATCCAGCGATTATCAGAAGTGGTGCAGAAACTTCCGCAACTTATCTTTTTAATTTGAAGGAAATTCCAATTTATAACAACAGCTTTGGTTACAAATTTCGCAATTTTGGTTTTCAAATTGGAAATACATTTTTGAGCCACTCGCTGTATAAAGAAAGTATTACAAAAATATCTGTAAATTATCAATTGAAATTCGTTGTTATCGGATTTTCCGCTCGGCATTTGATGAATGATGTTGAAAATTTTCAAAAAGATAGTTCATTACTTTTTGATGTAGGAATGAGTTGGAAATTGCAGAATATGCAAACTGCTATTGCTGTTAAAAATTTTCAGCAAGCGGAATATTTGCAATCCAAATTACCCATTTTTTATTTGTGGGAAATGTGCTACGATTTTGGAAAAAGCAAAATTTCTTTTGGAATGGAGAAGCAAAAAAATTTTGATTTTGCCTTCAAACTCGCTGGGAAATACGATGTTTCCAAAAATCTTTCAATGCTTTCGGGATATCAATATCAACCCGATCGATTGAGTTTTGGTTTGATATTCAGAATAAAAAATACCAAATTAATTTACAGTATTCGCACCCATCAATACCTTGATTTCACGCATTACATCACGCTTGGTTATTCTTTGTGAAACAAAGCTTTGTCTTAATTTTCTTGCTAATTTCATTTTTACTTTTGGCAGAAGATGGTGAGGAAAATATATTTTCTTTGGAAGGAGAAACTTATCACTCCACCGAATTAAGTGACCAAATTGAATATCTTTCCAAACATCCAATAAATATAAACACCGCTTCCAAAACAGAATTGGAAAAACTTCCTTGGCTTTCCGAACAAGAAATTGAGCTAATTATTTTTCATCGAGAAAAAATAAATTATACGAAAATTAGAGATTTGAAAAATATTGGCATCAATTATATCACTATTTCTGAAATTAAAAAATATATTACTTTCCAATCAAAAATACCGATGAAACTCGAGCAACGAGCCAGATTGGAATACCAAAATAAAAACAATGACAAACCCTCATCATTGAAATATTATCAACGAACTTTTTGCAATTATGGAAAATTCAAAATTGGATTTTTATCTCAAAAAGATGAAGAAGAAAAAAACTTGCTCGATTACTATTCTTACTTTCTGCAATACAAAAATGATACTTTCTTGAAAAAACTAATTTTGGGAAAATATCGCTTGGCAATGGGGCAAGGAATACTTTTTGCACCCAAACTCGGAATGTCCAAAACCGCTTCTGCAACCTCTACACCCCAAAAAAAACATTCTATCATAAAACCTTACACAAGCTCTTACGAAATCTGGGATTTAGAGGGTTTTACCACAAAAATTGGCACAAATAAATTGTCCATAATTCCCTATTTTTCTTATACAAAACTTAGCGCCAATTTGGAAAATGACAAAATTACATCTTTTAATTTGAGCGGACTTCACACCGATATTTCCAAGAAAGATAATGTTACAGAAAAAATATTTGGAACCACTTTTCAGTATAAATTTGCCGAAAATAAAATCGGCATTAATTTTAGTAAATTGAAGTTTAATAAACAGTTTGCCGATACAAATTTAGCCGATAAGTATTTTGCTGGAAATCTATTTTTTCAGCTAAATGCACTTAGAATTCCATTTTTTGGCGAAGTGGCAATTGCAGATAAAAAAACGGCTTTTGTGAGCGGGTTCAAATTTATTGATAAAAATTTTAGACAACTATTTCTAATTCGAAATTACGCTAAAAATTTTCCAACTTGGCACGGACATCCATTCTCTTCACAAAGTGATTTTGATAATGAACTCGGATTTTATTACGGAATTACCTTTCTTCCAGCTTCCAAAATGAAAGTTAATTGCTATTTCGATTTGTGGCGATATCCGCAAACTCGTCATTTCGAGAAAATGCCGACGATTGGAGCGGAACAATTTTTGCAGTTGGAAAAGAGATTTTCATCGAAAAGTCTTCGTTTTACTTTGCAAAATAAAACAAAAGAAAAGTATATAAGTTTGAGTGATAACGCGAAGATAAGGCCATTTCAACGCACAACAATGCGGGCAGATTGGTGGCTGAATTTTTGTGATTTACGTTTCAAAACAAGATTAGAATTAGTCTCGGAATATCTGCGTGAAGAGAAAATTTGGGAAAAGGGATTTCTAACTTATCAGCAGATAAAAGCAAATTATTGCAATTGGGAAATTATCGCCCAACTCTCCGCTTTTCACTCTGAAGTTTTACACTATATGTATGAAAATAATGTGGATGGAATTATGCAAAATTCCATTTTATCCGATGACGATTTCTACTATTTTCTTCTGCTGAAATGTGAAGTTTCCAATAACTTTGAAGTGCAAGCAAAATATGCAAATCGCTTTCTAAAAAAGGATTCGATGAAATTTTATTTACAAATATTAACAAAATTTTAGCAGCTTAAAAATTACGGAACTATTCTCGTTCCTCTTCCATTTTCGTTTCCCGGCGAGCTGTTGTAAACTTCAATAATATTATAGAGAACCGCAATAAATTCTTGGTTAAAATCACCGTGAAAATAGCTGTGAATTAGATTTATATACTTCATCACATCTCGCTCATAATCAGTCAAATTAGGATTTTCAGGATGCAATAAATAGGAAATTGTCTTCAGTTTGAAAGTGGGAATTGCCATAAAAACGATTACCGAAATGGGGTCGCTCATTTGGTTTAAAAAAGTTTGCGTTCCACGTTTTGGATTGGCATACAATTCCAAAGAAACTTGTTTATTCAAATCAAATATGGAATCGGCATTTTCATAAAGATTAACCAAAATATCCAATTTTTCCATAAAATTATCTTCATGAGTATCTTCCAATTTTCTGATAATCTCTTTAATTTTTTCTCTTTTTGGAACGAAACCACAACCTTTGATAGCGTTATTTACGCTAAATTGAGAATCTTCCCTTCGATAACCGTGAGTTGCAACGATGCCGTTATGCGGTCCTTCCAAATTCGGTCTCTGTCCTTTTTTTATCTCTTCAATATAGCCAATTCTAGCTTTGATATTCCAATTCATAAACATTCCGGGAAGATTTTTCAGAGTAAATTCCTGCCATTTTCCATCCACTTTTGCTTTGATGATATTTTCGTCTAACTGACTGGCGTTCACATTTTTGTGAACAAAATAATTTCCATTCCAAAACTCTTCTCCGAAAGTTCCATCTACATTTTTTTTGCAGGAAACTGCAATTACGAACAAACCCAAAACCAACATAATTTTTACTAATTTCATTTTTACCTCACAAATATTTTTTTATCTCTTTTCCATTTACACCAGCGTGTAATTCAATATATTTTTTAACCGGACTCATTGCAATTTTTGGAAATAATACTTCTTCAACTTGGAAAAATCCCACCGAAGCGTTCATCTCCACCAGAATTTTGATTGGTCTTTTTTCACCTTTTGTGATAAAAACTTTTTCAATTGAGCTGGAAGAATATTTATGAATATCCCCCACTTGCGGTTTATCGGAAAGCATCGTGATAATTCTGGCTCGACCGTGTTCCATATCACAACCATCGCCAATAAGAACTAATCCAGCCTCCAAACTGTGAATTGTTTGCGTTGCCATATGCCCAAAAATTCCTTCCAAAATCAATGATCGTAAATTTATTTGCTTTTTTAAATCATTTGCATAAAACTTTTTTAGAATTCGCTCAATAATTGGAATTGATAAGTTGACGCTCATAAATTCGTGTTTTTCCCGACAAACAGTCATTCCAATATCGTGCAATAATGCGGATATCAATACAACTATTTTACTATCTTCAGCTGTGCCGGTATGTTCTTTTTCCAAATTAAATTTAATCTCTGCTTTTTTTAACAAATCAAACATTAAAATCGAATTCAATGCGGCTTTGCGCATATGAACTGGACCATGATCATTGAATCCAAGACGTTTAATCGAAACAACATTTGCTTGATCATGCAAATATTGAATTTCCTCATCTGCAAAAATATATTCTGCGATTTCTAATATTTTTCCGCTTAACCTGGTTAATATCTTTTTTTCAAAATGAACTTGTTTTACAGATTTTTTCATTAATCCTCTCTTATTTTAAATAAATTTATCATTCTCAAAATTACTGTAAAATCACATTGAGGCAATATTCTAATGATGAAAAAATTTGCAATCATTTTTTTGTGCTAAAAAAAAATTTGACACGATAACCTCTCTTTTTAGTTTGGCGACTCGTTGGATAGTGAAGTGAAGCGGGGGTGTAACTCAGCGGTAGAGTATCTGCCTTTTAAGCAGAGAGCCGACGGTTCAAATCCGTCCACCCTCACCAAGATTTTTTATGTCCCGTTAGTCTAGTGGTTAGGACTCAGGATTTTCATTCCTGCATCAGGGGTTCAACTCCCCTACGGGATACCAATTTAAAAAGCACCGATTTTTCGGTGCTTTTTAGTTATTTACAAATTGTTCTTAAATTTATTTGTTAGAAATCTAAAATCTTTCTTGCGTAAAGTAATCCCTCTACTATCAAAATACTCCAAAATTATCATAGCTGTCATTCTGTTTGTATTCAGCATATCACGAAATTCTGATAAACGCAAACCAACATCACTTTTTGAGAATCTATCAATTAAAAGCTTTTTACCTTTTTTTATCAAATCAATATGAATATACTTTTGCTGAAGAAAATAAATTGTGTTTTGTTCTAATAAATAGGCTAAAATCTGCTCAAGTTTTTCTTGATTTTGTTCAATTTCTGTTTCTTGAATTTCTTTGAAATCGATAACTTGATTTTGTGAATTATTAATAAATTTTTCAATTTTATCTAATTTTATTTGCAAATTATTATCAATTTTTATATTATGAGAGGCAAGTTTCCAAGTATTTTCCACCTTTTCCAACTTATTATTTTCCTCTAATTTTTCCAAAATAAAGCTCAATGTTTTGCGAGTTGTATCCGTCTGATTTTCACCAAAAATCCCCATCAATTCTTTAAGTGTTTTTCCCTTTTTCAAAAGCGAGTTTTTTGTGTGAAAATTTTGCAAACCTGTTAAAATTTTGTTTTGAAAAAACGTATATTTTTTTTTCGTCAACAAAATAACATCTTCATCTGTTTGGAAAAATTTCATTTCATCAGATAAATCTTGAAAAATGACATCAATTAATTCATTTGGCTCTAAATTTAAATCTTCTGCAATACTTTTGTAACTAATCGGAATAATTTGTTTTTTAACTTCTGCAATAATCAAATTTTCCAATTTTCCAGAAGCCAAAATTTGCACATTTTTGATTTGCTTTTCTCTTCTGCGACGGTGATGTAGCGGATACGGATCAACTATTTTTCCCCCGCCAATCGTGAGGTTTCCTGATGAATTTCTGATAACAAATCTATCATCTATAAATGTGATAATCTCTTTCGATAAATAAATTTGTGCCAAACAACTCTCACCAGCTTGTAAAAAATTTTTATCCAACAAATGCATTCGACACATCAAACGGTTTGTGCCGAGAAGCAAAATTACCTGACTCCATAATTTTATGGAAATATCATGAAAAAGTTGCAATTCTACATCTATCAATTTTGTTGATTTGATTTTTTTATTCGTCAGCATCATTCCTTTTTGGATATCTTTTTGTTTGAGACCAACCAAATTGAAAGAGGCTCTATCGCCAGCCACAATTTTTTCCGTCTCCTTGCCGTGATGTTCCATTTTTCGAATGCGTAATGTTTTTTCTTTTGGCAATAGATAGACATTTTCATCTTTGCTAACTTTTCCTGAAATCACCGAGCCATTCACAATTGTGCCAAAACCTTCTTTCGTGAAAATTCTATCCACATACATTCGAAAAATTCCATTTGAATCTTTTTCAGAAATGTTGTTAATTAAGTCGGAAATTGTATTTATCAATTTTGGAATACCATTTTTTGTAATTGAAGAGACCGGAATAATCGGAGCATTTTCCAAAAAAGAACCTTCCACAAATTCTTCAATTTCTTCTTCTGAAAGTTTCAAAAGCTCATCATCAACAATATCAGATTTTGTCTGCACAATAATTCCATTCTTAATTCCAAGAATTTTCATTATTTCAAGATGCTCAATTGTTTGTGGCATAATTCCTTCATCCGCTGCAATTATGAGAAGCACAAAATCTAATCCACAGGCTCCTGCTACCATTGTTTTTATGAAATCTGAATGTCCGGGAACATCAACAATTCCTACACTATTTCCACTTGGAAGATCAAAATGAGAAAAACCTAAATTAATTGTAATTCCTCTCTGTTTTTCTTGCGAATGAGTATCGCAATCATAACCTGTCAAAGCCTTTATCAACGCCGTTTTGCCGTGATCTACATGACCAGCAGTTCCCATTATCAAATGTTTCATTCATTACCTACTTTTTCGTTTCTTAATTTTCAAAATTTCAAATTTGTTATTAAGTCAAGTATTGATTTAAAAAAAAACTTTACACGAAAGCACTAAATCAATTTTTGTGTTCGGCAGAGAGGATGGAACTGGTGTTTCGACTGGTCTTCAAAATCAGTAATAAGCAGCTAAAACTGTTTACGGCAGGTTCGATTCCTGCCCTCTCGGCCATTTTTTTACTTCTATTAAATATTCTTGACATAAATTAGCATCATTTTTTTTTGAGTGCGGTGAATATAAAAAGGTTAAACTGATTCTCTAAAAAATAATGTCATTCATGAAAAATCAGTAAATTGGATGGTAATTTGAACTCAAAAAAAAGGAGAGGAAAATGAAAAAACTGTTTTGGATTTTGATGGTAATGGCAACAGTTCTGTTAATAGCAAGCTGTGGTGTCGGAGCGAAAAAAGGTGAAATGTTAAAGGCTGGATTTGTATATGTGGGACCAGTAGAAGATGCTGGCTGGACAACTGCTCACGATGAAGGTAGAAAAGCGATGGAAACATTAGATTTTGTAGATGAATCTATCTTTGTAGAAACAGTTCAAGAAGGAGCTGAAGCAACAAGAGTCATTACTGAACTCGTAGAAAATGGATGTAATATGATTTTTACAACTTCATTTGGATATATGGATCCGACAATTGAAGTTGCAGAAAAATATCCAAATGTGAAGTTTCATCATTGCAGCGGATATAAAACTGCAGAAAATTCCACAAATTACTTTGGCAAAATGTATCAAACAAAATATATGGCTGGCGTTGTAGCTGGAACAATGTCTAAAAATGGAAAACTTGGTTACGTTTCTCCATTCCCAATACCAGAAATTGTTCGTCATATTAATGCTTTCACGCTCGGTGCTCAAAGTGTAAATCCAGATGCTACTGTGCAGGTTGTTTGGACAAATTCTTGGTTTGACCCTGTTTTAGAAAAGGAAGCCGCCAACACAATGATTGCTGATGGTTGTGATGTGATTACTCAAGGAACAGACTCCGCCGGACCACAAGAAGCGGCTGAAGTAGCTGGAATCTATTCAATTGGAAATGATAGTGATATGTCCTTTATGGCTCCAAATGCTCAACTTACAAGTGCAATTTGGAATTGGGGTGTGTACTACAAAGATATCGCCACAAAGATTCATGAAAATAAGTGGACCAATGAAGGTGTTTGGTGGGGATTAGATAGTGGTATAACATCTCTTTCTAAATTCCTCGAAATTGTTCCAGAAGAATTAATTGCAAAGTTGGCTACTATAAAAGATGAAATTATCGCCAATGATGTTATTTTTGCAGGTCCTCTTTACGACAACAACGGTGAATTAAAAGTTAAAGCAGGCGAAGCACTTAACGATGGCGAAAAACTTGGAATTCAGTGGTTTGTGAAAGGCGTGAAAGGAAAAGTTCCAGCTAAATAAATTCTATTAAAATTTTAAACTGGCTTTCCAATTTTATTTGGGAAGTCGGTTTTTTTTTGAGAGACTAATACCGTAGGAGATTAAATGCAAAATGATGAGCATCTCGTAAGAATGGAGAATATTTCAAAATCTTTTTATGGAAATGAAGTTGTTATTGATGTAGATTTTACCCTCAAAAGAGGTGAAATTCATGCTCTACTCGGAGAAAACGGAGCCGGAAAAACAACCTTAATGAATATACTCACGGGTGTCTATTTTCCTAATAATGGTAAGATGTTTTTCAGAAATAAAAAAATATCATTAAATTTTCCAGGGCAAGCTCTTCTATTGGGTCTCGGTATGGTTCATCAACGATTTAGCCTGATAGGAAATTTGACTGTCTTAGAAAATTTAATTCTTGGTCATCCAGATAATAAATTTGTTTTGAATATTCCAGAGAAAAAAAAGTTAATCGCTTCTTATATGGCTCAATTTAATTTCCATCTTGATATGAATGCTATTGTTGATGAATTACCAGTTGGTGTTCGCCAAAAAGTGGAAATTTTAAAAATGCTTGTGCGCAAAGTAGATGTGCTAATAGTGGATGAACCAACAACTGTGTTAACAAAACAGGAAGCCGATAATCTTATGGAAATTCTGAGAAAAATAGCTTCCAGCGGAAAAGGAATTATTTTCATTACACACAAAATGACGGAAGTTTTTCAAGTGGCAGATACAATTACGGTTTTGCGAAAAGGCAAAAAAATTACCACTATTAATAAGAAAGATACAACGCCGGCAGAACTTGCTAAAATGATGGTTGGGAAAGAAAATGAAGTCAAATTTGAGCGGCCAAAAATAAAAAAAATCAATGATATTCTAAAAGTGGAAAAACTTTTTGTTAATTCAAATAAAAATATTTTGGCAGTTAATAATTTATCATTTACCGTTGCCGGAGGTGAAATATTAGGAATCTCTGGAGTTTCGGGGAATGGGCAAATAGAACTAGCAGACGCACTTAGCGGTAATCGTGAAATTATTCGTGGAAATATTTTTTTCAAGGAAACGAATGTTAGCAAAGAATCAACTTGTGGAAGAATTGACAAAGGTATCAGTTATGTTCCCGGAGATCGAGTAAATGTTGGTGTTGCCGGAAGCAGAAATGTTTGGGAAAATCTTATTATGAAAGTTTATAGACTTCCCGAATTTAATAAAAGAACTTTATTGGATAATAAAAAATTAAAAAAATATGCTCGTAAAATTATAAAAAAATATGATATCTCAATACCCGGATTCAATTTACCTGCTTTGCTCCTTTCTGGTGGAAATTTGCAAAAACTTATTATTGGCAGAGAGATGGAACGCGATTGCGATTTGTATATTTTTGTCTATCCTACTCGCGGATTAGATGTTGGTGCTACAGAATTCGTGAGAAAAGCTATTCTAAAACTTAGAAATAGTGGCAAGGCAATTGTGCTCATCTCTGGCGATTTTGATGAAATATTTGCACTCTCAGATAGAATTGCCGTAATGTATGAAGGTCAATTCACCGGAATATTTGATAATGGAAAACACTCCTTGGAAGAGATTGGTTTGATGATGAGCGGACATTCAGAAGAAAAAGCTGTAAAGGAGATGCAAAATGTTCAAAATTAAATTAGATCAAAAAGAACGCGTTTCTAAACGAGAAGAATTCATTATTACTATTTCTGCAATTGCAATTGCCTTAGCTTTTTCAGGAATATTTATCGCTGTTAGTGGAGCAAATCCATTTGTCGCTTTTGTGAAAGTAATTTCATCTTCATTCGGCTCTTTGTTTGGATTATCAGAAACTTTGCTGAAAGCAATTCCGCTAATTTTTACTGGATTGGCAGTAGCGGTTGCTCTCAATAGTAAAATTTGGAATATTGGAGCAGAAGGACAACTCTTTTTTGGAGCCACCTTTGCGACTGCTTTTGTGATTTATGGTCCTGTTCTTCCCAAACCTTTTGAGATGATAGTTTTAATAATTTTTGGAATTATCGGAGGTGCTTTGTGGGCTTCTATTCCAGCTATTCTAAAAATCAAATTTAAGATGAACGAAGTTATCTCGACCCTTCTGCTCAATTATGTCGCGATAAATATCGCAGATTATTTTTTGTTCGGTCCTTGGAAAGGAAAAGATAATTTTCCTTATACTCCCGAATTTCCGTTACAAGCTAGATTTGATAAAATTGGTTTTGGTAGAGTTCATACTGGGCTAATTTTAGCTTTAGTACTGGTTGTATTGCTCTTCATAGTTTTGTACTATACCAAAATGGGTTATAAATTACGTTTAACTGGTTCCAGCTTGAAAGCCGCAAAATACGCTGGAATCAACATAAAAAAAACTATGTTCATGGTTTTTTTGGTGAGTGGTGCTTTGGCGGGATTGGCAGGAGTTGGGCAAATTTCTGGAATTGAATTCAAACTTCATCAACATATTTCATCAGGCTACGGCTACACCGGAATTATCGTGGCTTGGTTAGCGCGTTCAAACCCATTTATCATTGTTATTTTTGCACTATTTTTGAGTGTTCTGCTCAAAGGTGCCGATTCACTTCAAGTAACAATGCATTTGCCAGCCGCAGTTGGAGTGATTACACAATCTCTAATACTATTCTCAATTTTGGCAAGTGAATTATTTAAAAGATATTCGGTTAAAATTATCAGGAGATGAGAAAATGAATGATTTAGTTACAATATTATTTACGGCAATTGCGAGTGGCACAATCATCTTATATGCAACTTTGGGTGAAATTATTACCGAGAGAGCAGGAATTCTCAATCTTGGTATTGAAGGAATGATGCTGATGGGTGCTTTCTTCGGGTATTTTGTTGCTTATCATACTGGTAGCTTATTTTTGGCAATTGTTGGTGCAACCGTAGTTGGCGGTCTAATGGGATTAATTCACGCAGTTATGACCATCTCGCTTCACGCAAATCAGGTTGTATCTGGATTAGCATTAACTATGTTTGGAACTGGCGTTAGTGCCTTTTTTGGAAGTGGGTTAGTTGGCAAAACATTGAAAGTAAGTTTCCAGCCTCTTCATATTCCTATTTTTAGTGAAATTCCGTATCTTGGAAAGATATTATTTCAACATAATATTTTGGTTTATATCGCTTTTATCTTGCCTTTTACAGTTTGGTATATTTTTCAAAAAACCAAATGGGGATTAGCAATTCGAGCTGCCGGTGAAGAACCTCTTTCCAGCGAAATTATGGGAATTCATGTGGTAAAAATTAGATACATCGCCACAATTGTAGGTGGAATGTTAATTGGAATTAGCGGTGCTTATTTATCGGTTGCGTATTCCAAACTTTGGGTTGAAGGCATGACAGCTGGTCGTGGTTGGATAACCATTGCGTTGGTAATTTTTGCCGATTGGAATCCACTTATTGCTTATGGTGGAGCTTATCTTTTTGGAGGTCTCACTCAACTTGGTTTAAACCTGCAAAAATTTAACATTCCATTTCCAATTATACTCTTAAAATCAATACCTTATGTGTTTACTCTTCTATTTCTTCTATTTGTGAAACTACGGGGAAAACGCACAAATTTACCGAAAGCTTTAGGACTATCATATTTTAGAGAAAGTAGAGAATAAAATGAATTACAAAATTTCAGGAAACATCATTGATGTTTTGAATAAAAAAACATTTTCGGGAACAATTCATGTTCAAAACGGGAAAATCATAAAAATCGAAGAGAATAAAAAATCTTACGACCAATTTATTATTCCAGGTTTTATAGATTCTCATATTCACGTAGAAAGTTCTATGATGCCACCCGCAGAATTTGCCCGAGCTGCTACTCCACACGGAACGATAGCAATCATTACCGATCCTCATGAAATTGCTAATATTCTGGGAGTAGAGGGCGTGGAATATATGATTTCCGAAGGTAAAAAATCTCCTATGAAATTTTATTTCAGTGCACCTTCTTGCGTTCCATCCACAAAATTTGAGACGAATGGAGCTACGCTGGGCGTGAAAGAGATAAAAAAATTATTGAAACGAGATGAGATAAAATGTTTGGGCGAATTTATGGATTACCCAGCCGTGATTAATGGCGAAAAAGAGGCTCTTGCAAAAATTAAAATTGCCCAAAAATATTCTAAAAAAATTGATGGTCATCTACCTTTGGTTTCATCAGAAAAGATGAAAAAATATGTCGCCACCGGCATTACCACTGATCACGAATGTATCACCCAAAATGAAGCTTTAGAAAAAATAAAACTCGGCTTGAAAATTCTTATTCGAGAAGGTTCTGCTTGCACAGATTTTAGCCAATTGATTCCCATTTTAGAAGATTATTCTGATAAATGTATGTTTTGTTGTGATGATAAACATCCCGACGATTTAATCAAATTTCATATTAATGAATTGGTAATTCGTGCTTTGGATTATGGAATTGATTTGATGAAAGTTTTGCAAGTTGCTTGCATCAATCCTGTTCTACATTATGATTTGGATGTTGGACTACTACAAGAAAATGATGATGCAGATTTTCTAATAATTGACAATTTGCAAAAAATGAATATTCTGAAAACTTATATCAAAGGTAAACTTGTTGCCGAAAATGGTAAAACTACAATTCCAAAAATAGAATCGCAATTAATTAATAATTTTCAAATCGATAAAAAAAATATTGCTGATTTTATTGTTCCAGCAAAAGGTAGAACAATAAATGTTATCGGCGTTGATCAAGGGTTAATTGCTACGAACAGATTGGTTGAAATAGCAAAAGTGATTGATGGAAAAGCAGTTTCCAATATTAAAGAAGATATTCTGAAAATTGCGGTAATAAATAGATACAAAAATGCAAAACCAGCTTTGGGATTTATCAACGGATTTGGTTTATCAAGTGGTGCAATCGCATCTTCAATTGCACACGATTCGCATAATATTGTGGTAGTGGGAACAGATGATGAATCGATGCTGAAAGCAACTAATAAATTAATCGAAAATAAGGGCGGAATTTGTGTGGTAAACGGCGATGATATCCAAATTCTTCCACTCCCAATTGCGGGAATTATGTCAAATCTAAGTTTCGATGAAATTGCCAAAAAATATGAAGAACTTGATGCAAAGACCAAAGATTTAGGCTCCAGATTGATTGCTCCATTAATGACTTTATCGTTTATGACACTTTTGGTTATTCCTGAATTGAAGTTGAGCGATCAAGGTCTGTTCAGCGGAGCAAATTTCCAACTTATTGATTTATTTAATTTAGATTCCTAAAATAGATAATTTAATCGAGAAATAAAATGAACCTAAAAGATAGAAAAACACTTCTAAAGTTAGCTCGAGAAAGCATTGAAAATGAGTTTGGGAAAAATAACAATTGGGAAATAGCTGGCAACGATTTTCTTTTTGAAGAACGAGCTGTTTTTGTTACGCTTCATAAAAATGGGCAATTACGCGGTTGTATCGGGCACATGCACGCCAGAATGCCACTTTACAAAGCTGTGAAAGAGATGGCAATTTCAGCGGCTTTTGAAGATCCACGATTTCCTTCGGTTCGAGAAGATGAATTGCAAAATATAAAAATTGAAATTTCTGTATTATCACCTATGAAAAAAATCTATGACTACACAAAAATTAGAATGAAGATTGATGGTGTTTGGATTAAAAGAGGTTTTTCAAGTGGAGTTTATTTACCTCAAGTTGCCGAAGAAACAGGTTGGAATCAAAAAGAATTTCTCGAAAGTTTATGCCTTCATAAAGCTGGTTTACCTAAAAATGCTTACAAAGATTCTAATACAGAAATATATATTTATCAAGTTGAAAAATTTACTGAATGAAAATTTGAACTAGCTTTACAATTAAAAAAAACAGAAAAACATTGCTCAAATTTTTAACTTATTTTTTTTGGGAAAAATTGAAATCAAAGGAGTTGAAATGAAAAAATATTTTATCTTGTTGGTAATTTTATTACCCATAATTTTATTTGCTGATGAATACACTTTGGACAAATTAATCGAGATTGGATTAAAAAATTCATATTCTATTGAGCAAGCAAAAGTAAGCAGACAAAATGCAGAAAGCAGTTTAAAAAGTAGTTGGATTGGTCTTCTTCCTTCGGCAACTATTTCTGCTGGCGGTTCCAAAAATTACGAAAATGAAGACGAAAGTTGGAATAGTAATGCATCTTTTCAATTGAATAAAAACATCAGTTTGAACGAGCCAAGTTACTACGATATTAATAGTTCCATCTTAAACATGAAAAATGCAAATCTTTTGTGGGAAGATACCCAAAAATTGATTGCTTACACTATTTTTTGTAAATATCTCTCCATTTTGGAGGCTCAACAAAATTATGAAATTCAAAAGCAAAATCTAAATCTGCAAAGAAAAATCAATCTGCAAATAAAGTTACAATTCGAGACGGGAGATAAATCTATTTTGGAATTGAAACAAAGTCAAATATCGTTAATCGATTACGAGATTGATTTGAATGATGCTGAAAATTCTATCAACAAACTGAGAAAAGATTTGTTTTCTTATTTAGATATTGAAGATGAAAAATTTGAACTTGCAGCTCCAAAAATTGATTTTGATGAAAATCTAATTAAATTTAAAAATAACCTTTCAATTTTGCAAATGAAAAATGATTTAAAAAGCAACAAAATTTCATTACTCCAACAAAAGATGAATTTTTTACCTTCCATTACTTTTGGATACACTCTAAATCATAATGATTCAAATGCTATTTACGATTTTGAAAATTATGAGAGAACTGGCAATACTATCTCTTTAAATGCAAGTTATAGTATTTTCAATTTGCTCGAAACCAGAGAGAGTTATTTACGTTCAAAAAGAAATTTTAAACTATCACAATTGAATTTTGAGAAAGTTAAAAAAGAGAATCAAGCATCTCACAAAAATCTGCTTTCAGATTTGAAAACCATAAAAAAATCAAAAGAGCTAAATCGAAAAAAACTCGAATTGGCAAAAGAAAATTTGGAGATGGCACAAAAACAATATGAATACGGCATAATTAGTTTGCTCGATTTTGACCAACATAAAATCGAATACCAAAATGCGGAAATTTCCAATCTTAAAAAACATTATGAACTATTAAGAAAACAAGAAGAGATTAATTTATTACTTTCAAATAAAATCTTGGGGAAATGGTAAAATAATAAATCTTCGAAAAAAATATCACCACAAAAAACACAAAGTTCGCAGATAAAAGACAAAAAAACCGCTCCCAAAGGAGCGGTTTATTTTATAATTTTCTACTTCACCAAAACCATCTTTTTAGTATCAATAGCTTTGCCATCGACAATAAGTTTGTAGAAGTAAACACCTGATGAAAGTTTATCTGCTGAATAGGTTACCTGATTACTTCCTAATTCATAATTCGTAATGGCTAATTGGTCAACAATCTGACCTTTCACATTATAGATTTCAATTCGTGCCTTTTCGGGTGAATTCGTGGTTAAAGAAAAAGAGATCGTGGTCTCACCATTA
>CAYQOZ010000015.1:0-22691 GCA_964419355.1 uncultured Candidatus Cloacimonadota bacterium
ACTGATATATTTTACCATAAATCACATAAATATCTTCATTATTTAACGGTAAAAATCGAACTGCTTTTGTGACAATTTCTGGACCAATCCCAGCCGGATCGCCAGTCGTAATCGCTATTATTTTCATATTTTAAATCCTCTAATTCAAAAAAAATTATGATAAAATGCTTGTCAAATATTTCGCATTTTTATGTCCATCCATTTATTAAAAAAAGTGCAAAACTGAAACGGAAAAAGGTATAATTATGATTAGAAAAGCAAGATATGATGGCTCGTTTTATTCTGCAAATCCAGAAATTTTGCGGAATGAACTCAAACAATATTTTAACAATCTTGAATGCGAAAAAAAATATGATGAAATTTTGGGAATTATTTCCCCGCACGCTGGTTATGTTTACAGCGGAAAATGTGCGGCTTATGGTTTTAAATGTTTAGAAAAAACGGATTTTGAAAGAGCCGTGATAATCGCTCCTAACCATCGAATAAGTGGCTTTCAATTTTCTGTTGGAAATTTTTCTCAATATGAAACTCCGCTTGGTTTTGTCGAAGTTGATAAACATATTGTGGAACAACTTTTAAACGAAAATGGCTTTGTTTTTGAACAACAAGCCCATCAAATTGAGCATTCATTAGAAGTGCAATTACCTTTTTTACAATATATTAAACCAAATATCAAAATAATCCCGATTCTCTTTGGAAGCCGTAATTTGGACGACAGTAAATATCTTGCCGAAATATTGCTCAAAATTTTTAAAGAAGATTTCAGCAAAACCAAGATTATTACCAGTAGTGATCTTTCTCATTATCACTCAGCAGAATTTGCTAAAAAAATTGATGGAAAGTTAATAGAAAATCTGCAAAATTTTCAAATCGAAAAAATGATTGAACAAATTCAAAAACGAAATATAGAAGCTTGTGGAATTGGCGGGATTTTGACGATTCTTCATTTAGCACAAATGTTAAAATTCGATAAAATAGATATTTTGAATTACACTCATTCAGGTGTTATGTCGGGTGATAATGCACAAGTCGTAGGTTATCTTTCAAGTTTGTTATATAAATAATTTAACAAAGAAAGTCAGTTTTTTGGGAGCGTTTTTTTTTATTTGACAAATATACAACCATTTATATTTTCGGACAATGAAGGTGAAGAATGAAATATTATCAAACACAAGCGCATAGTTTTTCAATGAGTTCGGTTATGAATTTCTCTCCTCATAAATGCGGTTTATCAGCAAATAAAGTCGATTCCTCTCCTCATAAATGTATCAACCAACCCTTAATAATTCAAAATTAAAATAAAAAAAATGTCTATAGGAGGACAAAGATGAAAAGAAACAAATTGTTTTTTAGTGTAGCACTTTTGATGGTGCTAATGGTAACCAGCTTGTTTGCAACCGATTATTTGGTTAGCGGTGCGGGAAGCAGTGAGGTAAACGGCACTTATGTAGAAAACGGAACTAACAACGACAAACCTTATTATCAAAAAGATAGTTACTATTTACTTTGGAGTACGGAATGGCCAGAAGGATGGACTATAAAAAACGATATGTGGGGTGATGGGATAGAATATATTGATATGCACTTCCCTATATACTCAAATTCAACCGTTAGCGATACCCCGCCAGCAACAGGTTGGGAATGTATGGATGGTAACCCACCTGCCCCAACAGTAAGTCAAGCTGGTCCGAGTATTTCATACAGCGTATCATCATTTCAGGAATCAGATGAGAATGACGGCTCGATTGATGTTGATTTTACTATTACTCATGACGGGGTTGAAAATAATACCTTTACCGGGAATAATGGTGATGAATATGTTGCTGCCGGTAAAGTCGTTATCACAAATCTGCCTGCGGGATTTGCCGTAACAATCACCCAAACAAGCAGTTTAATATTGGCAGGTAATATATCCGGCATTGCTTCCTCTCACGACAATGCAAACGATGTGGCAAACCTGACTTTTACTTTTCAAAATTCAGCATTTAGCGGTGGTGATGCATCTGCCGTTGGTAACTCTGTTAAAGATGATTTAGTAATAAATTTTGTACAAGTTCTTACAGTTGCTGCAAGTGGTGGTGATTATTCAACTATTGCATCTGCTCTATCTGCTTGTGATGATGGAGATGTATTTAACCTTGCCAATGAAACATTTACCGAATATAATTTAACCGTAGATAAAAATATTACAATTAGAGGCGAAGGATCTGATGTAACAATTGTTCAAGCTCATGAATCTGCAGATACTGCAGATGGCAGAGTGTTTCTTATCAATGATTCCAAAATTGTAACTATTGAGGCTATTACTGTTAGACATGGTTATGTTGCCTCTACTGGCGGAGGAATATTAAATGAGGAATATTAAATAATGGTACATTAACAATCAGAAATTCAACAATATCTCATAATTATGCATCTGGTGGCGACGCTAAAGGTGGAGGTATTTATTCCGCTTCCACATCAGAACCGCCGTCAGCCTCATTGACAATTATCAATTCAACAATAAATGATAATAATGGCGGACATTGGGGCGGTGGCATTTATACTGAAAGTCCAACGACTATTGAAAACTCAACAATATTCAATAATTTTGCAGCTATTGGTGGGGGATTAGAGGCTGTGGATGATGATGCCATAGTAAGCATTATGAACTCAACAATAACTACTAATTCTTGTACCATGTTTGGTGCGGGGGTTTACATGAATACTGGTTCGACACTTAATATCTGCAATACAATTTTAGTGGACAATGGCAATTCAGATTATTATGTTGGTACTACTTTACCGACATTAAATGATAATGGTTATAATATTGTACAAGATCAAGTTAACGGAGGAAGTCAATCTGATTGGCATTTTACCCATGCAACAAATATCCTTCGTCACCAATATACAGATGGTTCGGTTAATTATAACGGAGACTGGATACGCAATGATGTTTCACTTACCAATCAAACGCTTGATCTTCCAAGTACACTTGCAGATAATGATACTGAAAATGGCACACAAACGCTTGCATTAGGAGCTGGTAGTTTTGCGATTGATGCGGGAACTGATGTTAATGCACCAGAATTTGACCAGCGTGGATTTGCTAGATATGGTATAACTGACATCGGTGCTTATGAGTTTAGCATAATTAACGCTGCCCCGATTGCAAACGACATCGAAATAATCACCGATGAAGATATAGCAGTAGCGATTACCCTTACTGGTTCTGATGCAGACGGTGATGAACTTACATTTACTATTGTAGATGCACCAACCAATGGAGTTTATGCAGATGGCATTTACACCCCAAATGCAGGCTTTGTTGGCACAGATACCTTTACTTATGTTGCCAATGATGGTACAGTAGATAGTGAACTTGCCACGGTAACGATTACGGTAAATGAGGTAATAGGCAGTTATATTGTTATGAATGCAGGTAGCGATGAAGTGAATGGTACATATGTAGCAGATGGCACCAATTATGACGGTGAACCAAGATGGAAACATGAAAGTAACTCATACTATTTGCATTCAGATGGGATGTATACTTGGGTGATTTCTGAAAACGGAGATTGGGTTGATGAACATATGAATATGTATTATGCATTGGTTTGGGATGGATTTGATGCGAATCAACCTCCTTCCACAGGCTGGGAATGTGGTATGAATGGTATGCAACCTGCTCCAACGGTTTCAGAAGCATCAGAAAGCTTATCTTACAGTTCGATGATGTTCCAAGAATCGGAGCTAGATGATGGTACAATTACCAATACAATTACAATTACTCATAACAACTTTGAGGAAGCATCCTTCACGGGAGTGAATGGTGATAATTTTGTTGCCGATGGTAAATTAATTATTTCTAATGTACCTACAGGCTTAACAGTAGCCACAACACGCATAGATGATTTAACACTTGAGGTGGAGTTGACAGGAAGTGCGGTTGTACACGATAATGTAAATGAACCGCTTATGACATTTTCTTTCCAGAACAATGCATTTACAAGTGGAGATGCATCATTGGTAACTGGTTCTACGGAAGATGTGAGTATCAATTTTGTGCAAGAATATTATGTTGCATCCAGTGGTGGTGATTTTGCATTGATATCGGATGTATTGGCTGCTTGTGGCAATGGTGATGTGATTAATCTTGCGGGAGAGACGTTTACTGAAGCCGGTTTAACAAGTGATAAAAGTATTACAATTCAAGGACAGGGAGCAGGAGTAACAATTGTTCAAGCTCATGCGACTTATGGTGCGGCAACTAATCGAGTATTTTATTTAACAGGCGAAGATATAGCCGTAAGCGATATGACAATTCGACATGGTAAACATGCGTATGCTGCGGGTATGTGGGTGCATGGTACAGATGTTTCTTTAGTTAATCTTGAAATATGTGATAACAGAGCAGAAGATAGTGCAAATCAATTAGGTCCAGCCGGTCTTATGGCTGCTTCTTATAACCTTGCAACTATTGAAAATTGCACTATCCACAATAACATAACCCATGGAATTGGAGACGGTGCTTTAGCTGAAGGTGGAGGTTTAAGAACTGGTGGAGGTGGAAATGTATTGGTTAAG
Source organism: uncultured Candidatus Cloacimonadota bacterium (assembly GCA_964419355.1). GTDB lineage: Bacteria > Cloacimonadota > Cloacimonadia > Cloacimonadales > TCS61 > TCS61. The sequence continues at coordinate 4,570 of CAYQOZ010000015.1, forward strand.
AACACCACAATTACCAATAATGTGTGTGAAAATGCAACTTATCTGAGAGGCGGTGCCATTTATCTTAATGCTGGAATGACAACGATTGTTAACTCTACGGTTATGAATAATAGTTCTGGAATTTATGCTAATGGAAAATCTCTTACGATGCATAACACTATCGTGGTTGATAATGCAGGAGACGATGTACATGCAGCATATGGTCTTTATTTAACGAATCTTGGTTATAATGTTGTAGAGAACCAAACTGCTGTTGGTGTGTCTCCTTCGCTATTTACACAGCCAACCGATATCTTGTATAACTATATGGCAGATGGAACAGCTAGCACTCAATGGACACGCAATAATGTTGTTTTGGGTAATCAAAACCTAAATCTTTCCACAACACTTGCAGATAATGATACTGAAATTGGTACTCAAACATTGGCTCTATTAGAAGGTAGTTTTGCGATTGACGCAGGAACTGATGTTGATGCTCCCGAATTTGACCAACGTGGATTTGGCAGAAATGGTGTAACCGATATTGGTGCTTATGAATTTGATGGAATAACGGTTAATGAAGCAATAGGCAGTTATATTGTTATGAATGCAGGTAGCGATGAAGTGAATGGTACTTACAACTATTATGCGGATTATGCTGAAGGTTATCCAATGTGGAAGCATGCAAGTGCAGAGTTCTATCTTTATTTAGATGGTGGCTATGATGACTATTGGGTAATTACCGAATATTCTGATGACCCTGACTATGATTACGCCATGTATTATAACGAAAATCAAGATCCAATTGATGCGTATAATCCACCAATTTCTGGTTGGGAGGATGAAGATGGTGATGATCCAATGCCAAATGTATATCCAGCGGGAGAATTACTTTTCTTTAGTGAAACAATATTCCAAGAAAGTCAAGATAACAATGGCATGATTGAGAGTGTAATCACGATTACTCATAATAATTGGGAAGGTAGTATTTTCACAGGAACAAATGGTGATGACTTTATTGCTGATGGTAAATTAACTATTTCTAATATCCCTGATGGACTCACGGCGTCAGTTGTAAAGTTAGATGATTTAATATTGGAAGTTGCATTGTCTGGTGTTGCTACATCTCACAACAATGCAGATGACATTAGCCTAACTTTTGCATTTCAAAGTTCAGCATTGAGTAGCGGTAATACTGAAGACCTTTATTTAGTTAATGAAGCTGATTTAGCAGTTAATTTTATTAATGAGTATTATGTAGCTTCCGTTGGTGGAGATTTTACTGTGATTGCAGAAGCATTGAATGCGTGTGATAATGGTGATGTGATTACACTTGCCGGTGAAACATTTACGGAATCAGGTTTAGTAGTAGATAAATCGATTACACTTCAAGGTCAAGGTGCAGGCATTAGTATTGTGCAAGCACATGCAGAAGCACAAACAGCCACAGATAGAATATTCACGATAGATGAAGATTATGCTGGTAATGATATTTATGTTTTGAATGTGCTTATTCAAGATATAACTATTCGTAACGGAGTTGCACCGACCTATGGAGACGGTGGCGGTATATTCATGGAATACTTCGATACTGTGAAGCTTTTAAATGTAAATATTTGTAACAACTCTGTAAATCCACCCGCTGGTTACGGAAGAAGTGGTGGTGGAATTTATAAAGGAGGTTGGTCATCTAATCTTATTTTGGAAAATTGCACATTTTCTGGTAATATTTGTCATAGTCAAGATAGAAGTGTTGCCTACGGTGGTGCAATTTATGGGTATGGTAATGTTTCTATTACTAACTGTACATTTACAAACAATACGACGGAAAATGCCACTTATCTTGCCGGTGGAGCAATTCGTTGGAATGGTGATGAAGAAAGAATTTTATCTATTACTAACTCAACCATCTCCGGTAACTCTTCTGGTATTGCTGTGAATTATGGAACTGTACGAATGCAAAATTCTATTGTTGCAGGTAACAATAATATGGATATCCAAACTATGTATGGAATTACTATTGAAGATTTAGGGTATAACATAGTTGAATATCAGACAATATGGGATGGTAGCCCAACTAATTGGCAATTTACTAATCCTACAAGTATTCTCTACAATTATATGGCAGATGGAACAGCTAGTACTCAATGGACACGCGATAATATTGCTTTGGCAAATCAAAACCTAAATCTTTCCACAACACTTGCAGATAATGATACTGAAAATGGTACTCAAACACTTGCATTAGGAGCGGGTAGTTTTGCGATTGATGCGGGAACTGATGTTAATGCACCAGAATTTGACCAGCGTGGATTTGCTAGATGTGGTATAACTGACATCGGTGCTTATGAGTTTAGCATAATTAACGCTGCCCCCGTTGCGGAAGATATTGCCGCAACCACCAATGAAAATACACCAGTGGAAATTACGCTTCTCGGTAGCGATGCAGACGGTGATGAATTAATGTATGTTATCGAAGATTTTGCAACAAATGGAATCTTGGATTTTTCTGAAGAAGATAATAACATTATAACTTACACCCCAAATGCAGGCTTTGTTGGCACCGATACCTTTACTTATTTTGCTAATGATGGTACAGTAGATAGTGAATTTGCCACGGTAACGATTACGGTTAATGATATTGTGATGGTGGTTGATCAAACTCCATTATCAACAATTCAAGAAACAGGTACACAAGTTATAGAAACTGTAACGATTTCTAATACTGGTGAAGGTACTTTAAATTATTCAATAGTGATTGAGGAGCAAGAGGAAGTTGCTATTTTAGGCGAGTTTAATCTTCCATTATCACAACCTACCAGCGTTCGAAATCATGCAAAAACTGAAAAGAAACAGCATGGTTCACTTAGTAGAAAAGGCATCACCAGTGTAAAAGGTTCAGGTGGACCTGATGAATTTGGTTATTCTTGGAAAGATAGCGATGAAGAAGGTGGACCAATATTTAATTGGATAGATATCTCATCAACAGGTACTGATATTTCTACAGATTGTGACGATTGTGACTTTGGTCCTTATTCTATAGGATTTAATTTTCCATTTTATGAAAGTAGCTATACTGAATTCTATTTAAACACAAATGGTTATATCTATTTTGGTGAAGATATAGAATATGAAGATGGTTACATTAGTTGGGCTGATTCTGATTTAGATCCCGGTAATGGTGGAACCATTCATATGCAGAATTTTGGAAGTTACATTGTTCTTCAGTTTACTGATTACTGGGATTATGATGAGTATGGTAAAGTTACTGCTGAATTGATTTTGCATTCAAACGGTAATATTACAATGCAATACTTATCTGTTGATGATGATTTTCCTAATAGTGAAGGTGGTTGGATTGGTCTGTGGGATGAAATAAATGAAAATGAGTTAATCATCAGTGATTATGAAGAAGGTTATTTACATGATGAACTTGCTATTAAAATAAAAATGCCACAAAAATTCTATACGGAAGTTGCAGATGGTACAGTTATTCCTGGCGGTTCTAAGATAGTGGATGTAGTCTTTGACTCTGAAGGTGTTTATAAAGGAATTTATCATGGAATATTGACTGTTACTGGTAATGATTATGCAAACCCATCTGATGATGTTACATTAACGATGGAAGTATTGAACAGTGCACCAATTGCAGAAGATGTAGCGACAGATACATACGAAAATGTGGCAATAGCAATTCCATTAGCAGGTAGTGATGTAGATGGCGATGAATTGACATATACTGTTTTAACTTTACCAGCAAATGGAACTTATGCAGATGGAATTTATACTCCAGATGCAGGTTGGTTTGGCATTGATACATTTACTTACAAGGTCAATGATGGTGAAGTAGATTCGGAAGTAGGAACTATTACAATTACAGTGATTGAGAATAATGAACCAATATTTACATCTATTCCAATTACAGAAGTAACAGTAGGTAACGGATATGTCTATGCACCAATTGTTGAAGACGTTGATGGTGATGATGTAACTATAACCGTACCAACTTTGCCAGATTGGTTGAATTATGGTACAGTGTCACTCGGTTCAGGGTTTTCTCATCCTCAGAAAGCAGTTTTGGCTTCTGATGGTAAAATATATATTGCAAGTAGTAACGATATCAAACGAATGGATGCAGATGGAACGAACATTGAATCACTTGGTTCTGGACTTTATAACCCATTGGGAGTCTTTGTTATGGCAGATGGAACAATATATGTAGCAGATTCTGAAAATCACTCAATTAAACGAATGGATGCAGATGGAACAAATATTGTAACACTTGGTTCAGGATTTTATAGACCGCGAAATGTGTTTGTTACCGATAATAAAATTTATGTGGCAGACAAACAGAATAATGTCATTAAGCAAATGGATTTTGATGGAACAAATATTGAAATATTGGCTTCTGGGTTTTATGAACCAACTGGTCTACATGTAACCGAGGACAAAATATACTTTACGGCTGCGGGAAGTGGAAGTAATACTGTCAGACGAATGAATTTAGATGGTACAAATATTGAAATGTGTAGTTCAGGAACTTTTTCATATCCACAAGGTATTTTTGTTACTAACGACAATATGATATTAGTTGCTGATTTCTCGAATAATGCTGTTAAATATACAACTTTTGATAATCAATTACTTGGAACACCAACAACTGAGGATATTGGAACACACGATGTGGTTCTGTTGGCAGATGATGGTAATGGTGGAAACACAAGTCAAGAGTTTGTAATCACCGTGAATAGCATTAACACTGCTCCCGTTGCACAAGATGTTGAAGTAACAACGGATGAAGATGTGGCAGAAATATTCCAACTTATGGGCAGTGATGCTGATAATCACAATTATGATTTGGTTTACACAATTGTAACTCCACCTGCACACGGTGTAGCAGAAGTATTAGAAGTTGAGTGGACGGAATATACTCCGAATGTGAATTGGTCAGGAACAGATTCATTCACATATATGGTAAGCGATAGTACGAGCAATTCTAATATTGCCACGGTAACGATTACAGTAAATTCTGTAATTGATGATCCAGAATTAGCATTACCAACGAGCTTAACCTTTGCAGAAGATGGTTTTCTTGAAACTGATTTAGGTGCATATATCTCAAATCCAGAAGGTTATCCGCTTACTTATTTTGTTAGTGGAAATGAATATATTCGCGTTTCACTTGAAAATGGTATTGTCACATTTACTGCAGAATCAAACTGGTTTGGCAGTGAAATTTTGACTTTTACAATTTTTGCAGATGATAGAGTACTTATTACTGATGATGTGTTGGTTGTCGTAGAATCGCAAAACGATGAGCCAACTATTGTTATCCCAGATATTAGCTTTGCGGAAGATGGCTATATTTCATTGAATGTGAGTGGTTTTATTGGCGATGTTGACGGTGATGATCTTGTTCTATCTGCAAGTGAAACTACCAATATTGAAGTAGGGATTACAGAATTTGTTGTAACGATTATTTCACCAGAAAATTGGTTTGGCAGTGAAACAGTTACATTCACCGTTAGTGATGGCGTAGAAAATAGAACCATTGCCACCGATGATGCTTTGATTACCGTTACCTCTGTAAATGACGCTCCATTAGCGAATGATATAGAAATAACTACTAATGAAGATGAAGATGCTTGGTTCCACCTTACAGGTTCAGATGTGGAAGGTGATGAAATCACATTCACAATAGTCGATGCACCAACGAATGGGACAGCATCAGTAGATGCAGATGCAGAAGTTAACTATATTCCAAATGCAGGTTGGTTTGGTGTAGACACATTTACTTATGTTGCCAATGATGGTGAATTAGATTCTGAACTTGCTATGGTAACGATTACGGTGAATGAAGTGTTAGCTCCACCACCAGCACCAACTAATGTGCGGATTGTAGTAACAGTAGATGATGTTGGTCATGTGGTGCGTACCATCAGTTGGGACCTAGCAGTAGGGGTAGATTTTTACAATGTTTATGTTTGCGATACTCCAGATGGAGAATTTGTACAACTCAACGAAGAACCAATTATCGGGACTACTTTTGAATCTGTTGGTGGGTCTATAATGAAATTCTATCGAGTAACAGCAAATAACGGCGGCATTGTAACTGTCTCACCCAAAAAATCTAATTTTAGGAATTAGATAAAAACAGTAAACAAAAAAAACCGCTCCTAACAGGGAGCGGTTTTTTTATTTGACAAATATGGGAAATTAATATTAAAAGAATGATGTTTTTGTTGACATTAATTCCTTTAATTTTTTTTTTGATTTTCATCCTTGATAATCTCCATATTAGATGCTCATAAGTGTTTTAAAATAAAGTGGTTATATATATTGGTGTATGGTGATGTATATCTAAGTTAGAGCGGGAGTAGCTCAGTGGTAGAGCTCCACGTTGCCAACGTGGTTGTCGCGAGTTCGAATCTCGTCTCCCGCTCCATTTTTTTGAAGGGCGACATCGCCAAGTGGTAAGGCAATGGTCTGCAAAATCATTATCCCCAGTTCGAATCTGGGTGTCGCCTCCAATTTTACATGCCGGAGTGGTGGAATTGGTAGACACAAGGGACTTAAAATCCCTCGCCGTTTAACGGTGTGCCGGTTCAAGTCCGGCCTCTGGTACCAAATAAAAAGCCACCGACAATGTCGGTGGCTTTTTGTAAATGAGCATCATTTATTTCAGCTCCAAAACAATTCATAATATACTTTTTCTTGACCTTGAACTTCGAACTTTTTCTTTTGTTTTCGGAGAAAATAAAATATGAATAATGTTGCAATAATCACGGCGGGTGGAAGTGGAAACCGTCTAAATTCAAATATTAAAAAGCAGTTTATAAAAATTAAAAATAGACCGCTTTTATTTTGGACTTTGGACAAATTTATTGAGCATCCGCAAATAGATAAAATCGTAATTGTAGTTCCAAAATCAGATGAAAAATTTGCAAAGAATATATTAGAAAAAGAATATTCAAAACAAAAATTCATCTTGGTTATTGGTGGCGACAAAAGACAGGATTCCGTTTTTAATGCGTTATCTGCTTGCCCAAAAGATACTTGTTTGGTCTTGATTCACGATGGAGTTCGCCCTTTTATTACCGCTACAGAAATTTCCAATTTGATAGAATTAGCAAAAGTAAAAAAAACAGCTATTCCCATTTCTCCGATTGTTGATACAATCAAAGAGGTGGAAGAAAATATCGTGCAAAAAACCGTTTGCAGAGAAAAACTTTTTAAAGTTTTCACACCTCAAGTTTTTGATTTCAAGCTCATCAAAAAGTTTTCGGAAAAAGCGATAAAAAATAATATAGAGTTTACAGATGACGCTTCCATTCTCGAATATTATGGAGTTTCGGTTAATACGAAAATTTGTTCAGCACGAAATTTTAAAATTACAGATGAATTTGATTTGAAATTGGCAAAAATAATAATAAAAAATGAGGATAAAAAATGAATTTTGAAAAAAATATAAAACTAAAATTTTCCATTCCAATTTTTGGAATTGGTTGTGGCGTTTTGGGAATGAGCTTAGCAAAAGTATCTATAAATTTGGGAAAATACGCTTCCACACTTTTGAAAGCTTTGGAATATCGTGGTTACGATTCTACCGGTGCAACTTTCCAAAGAGAAAATGATAAAGTTACACTTCTTAAAGATGTGGGTGCTCCCAGCACTTTGGTGAAAACTTTGGGTATAGAAAAAGAGAGTGGTAAGATATTTTGTGGGCAAGTTCGTTGGGCAACTTTTGGAACTGTAACGAAAAAAAATGCCCAACCACATATCGTAAAATGTAAAAGATTTCTTTATGGAGCTCATAATGGCAATATCACAAATACGCGAGAATTGAAACATTTTTTACTATCCGAAGGACATAATGTTGTTTCCGACAATGATGGTGAAATGCTGGTTCATACTGTGGAACACTGTTTTAATAATTTTCTAAATAGAGAAAATAAAAGAGACCAAAATTCTATTAAAATAAGAAAAAAATGTATGCATCAAGCAATTATTCAGGCTTCCAAAAAATTAGTTGGTTCTTATGCCGCCGTAATCGTTGACCCAATTACAAAATATTCATATGCTATCAAAGCTGGGAGCAGTTTATATTTTGGTGTGGGAACGATTGACGATAATAAATTTAGCCTGGCATCTTCCGATTTGACGGCGGTGCTTAGATTTACGAAAAATCTCATAAATTTACGCGAAGGCGAATTTGTTGAATTTCATGAAGATATTTTTGAAGTATTTGCTTTCAAAAATCTAACAATAAAAAGGCCAAACCAAAGCGATATTATTATCAAAAGTGGGGAAAAAATTGAAAAAAAATTAGTTCGCTCCAAATTACGAGCCGAAGATACTGAACTTCTACCACCTTACAAATATTTTATGGAGCAGGAAATTCATGCCGAAGTGGAGTCTGCAGGAAAGGTTGTGAAGATTTTTCGAGGAGGCTCTAATACTGGAAAAAGAATGATAAAATTTCTTGCGAAAGAGAATTTTTTTGAAGATATTAATGAACTTTCACAAAAGATTTTGAAAACGCATGATTTTGAAAAGCAAATTTTATTTTTTAATGAATATTATGAATCAGAAAAAGCAAGTGAATTTTACGAAAAAATCAAACAAAATTATTCGATTATTTACGATGAATTGGTAAAAAAAGATTTTGAAAAAAAATACTTCTTCTCTTCCGAAATGAACACTTTTATAGAACTTCTTAGCACATATTTTGACAAGAAAAAATTGATGATTGCCAAAGCTTTAGATTCGATTTCTGAGAAAACTGATATTCAAGAATTTGACAGAAATGTTGAAGAATTTTTGAATATTATCAAAAATACTGATAAAAATAATGGAAATATTTATACCATTGCGTGTGGAACTTCTTTTCATGCCACAAAAATAGCATCATTGTTTTTCAATGAAATTACCAACACAAATCTTATTATCGCTCTTCCTGGAGATTTTCGTGGTCAATATTCTCACAGTTTGAAAGATAACGATGTGATAATCGGAGTTTCTCAAAGTGGTGAAACAAAAGACCTTATCGATATTTTCAATGATGTAGAAGCATCAAATTTGGATGTAAAAAAAATCGTTTTGGCAAATAATATGAATTCCACTTTGGGTCAAGAAAAGAGCGATGTTACCATTCCAATTAATTGTGGTCCCGAAATTGCTGTACCGGCAACCAAAAGTTTTATCAATCAAATTACATTATTCTATTATTTGGCAATCAAAGTTGCCGAGATGAAATTGCGTAATTCCAAAAATTTAAAGGCAAAAAATATAATTGCTGAAAGGAAAAAATCAATTGAGCTAATTCCAGAATTGATTAAAGAGACAATCGAAACTACCCAAGATCAATTGGATTATGTTGCCAGCAAATTGTATTTGGAAGCTTCCATTCATATTGCGGCAACCAAAATTACTGGAGTGGCGAAAGAGGGTGCACTAAAGATTAGAGAGACCGTATTAAATCATACCGAAGGTGGAGAAGCTTCCGAATTTAAGCACGGACCGAATACAATTTTGGGAAAAAATACTGTGTTTGGAATCAAGAATGTGAAAGCAATGTTCAAAGATTATAATAAACTTGTAAACAATCTATTTATAGAAACAAAAAATGGAGAAATTAAAAATCAGGATTTTCAAAAAATGCTGGGAGCAATGTCAAATCGGATTTTCAAAAGAGCATATCTATTTAATCTTTCGGAAAAAGCTAACGAAGTATTCGAGCAAAAAATGGAAAACTTTGATTTCTTCGAAAATGGATATCGAAATTATCCTTTAATTTACATTACCGGTCCTGATGAACGCGATGTAAATTTGACAATTTCTCAAATAAATACGCATAAAATTCGAGGAGGAGATTCATTTATTTTTGCAGAAGATAATGATAAACTTTTGGAAAATGCAAAGGATAATCCGCACGATGACGGATATTATGGTTGGAGTTATGTAATGCTTCCAAAGACCGGAGATGCACTGATGACGGTGTTTTCATCAACAGTTGCTTTGCAAATTCTTGCTCTAAAAATGAGCATTCGAAAAATGGAATATCTCGACAGACTTGGAATTAAAGATCACGGAGTTCATCCGGATGTTCCCAAAAATGTTTCTAAATCGATTACGGTAGATTAAAAAGGAATTACTTATGAAAATTGGTTATGGCTATGATGTGCACAGGTTGGTAAAATCAGAAAAATTAATTTTAGGCGGAGTGGAAATTCAATTTAAAAAAGGTCTCAAAGGTCATTCTGATGCAGATGTTCTTGTTCACGCAATTATAGATTCTATTTTAGGAGCACTTGCAAAAGGTGATATTGGAGTGCTTTTTCCTAATTCTAGCAAAGAATATAAAGACATTAATAGCAGAATTTTATTGCGAAAAACTTACGAAATAATGGAGAATGAAAACTTTGAGATTGGGAATTTAGACGCTACAATTTGTGCTGAAAATCCCAAATTAGAAAAATATATTTTTAAAATGCGTAAAAATATTTCCGATGATTTAAAGACTAATATTGTCAATATTTCCATAAAAGCAACTACCGAAGAAAAATTGGGCTTCACCGGAAAAGGAAAAGGAATTTCAGCAACAGCTGTTGTTCTGCTTCAAAAGATATGAAAAAACCAGAATTACTTTTGCCAGCAGGTAATGCCGAAGCTTTTTTTGCAGCTTTAGAAGGCGGTGCAGACGCAATCTATCTTGGGTTGCGAAATTTCAATGCCAGAGATAGAGCCAAAAATTTCACAACTAATCAATTGCAATCGATTCTAAAAGAGGCAGAAAAAAAAGACAAAAAAATTTACATTACTTTGAATAGTTTGATAAAAAATAGAGAACTTCCCAAACTTTTAGATGTTCTCTTTTTGCTCTCTCAAACTGATGTTTCTGCAATTATTGTCCAAGATTTGGGTGTTTATTATTTTTTAAATAAATATTTTCCGAAAATGAAAATTCACGCCAGCACGCAAATGGGATTTCATAATTCGATTGGAGTAAATCAAGCCAAAAAAATGAATTTTGAAAGAGTTATTTTGGCTCGTGAATTAACGATTTCCGAACTAAAAAAAATCAAAGAAAAAACGAATATTCAACTTGAACTTTTTGTGCACGGAGCGTTGTGTTACTCATTTTCTGGAATGTGTCTTTTTAGCAGTTATTTGGGTGGAATGAGTGCAAATCGCGGAAAGTGTGCACAGCCTTGTCGCAGAATTTACGAAGGCGAGCAAAAAGCCGATTATTTTTTTTCATTGAAAGATATTAAATTACTTTCACTACTTCCAGAAATAATGAAAATTGGAATATCTTCTCTCAAAATTGAGGGCAGAATGAAATCTGCAGAGTATGTTTATCGAGTGGCAAAAGCTTATCGAATGGCGATTGATGATTTCAAAAATATCCCGCAAGCAGAAGAACTTTTGAAATATGATATGGGTAGAGAAAAAACTCAGTATTTTATGGGAAATTCTGTTAGCAACGCGATTACAGAAAATCCTTTTACTGGGATTTTGTTGGGCGAAATAAGTTCTTTAAATATTGATGGATTTTCGTTTAAAGCTCTTCATCCATTAAAGTTGAAAGATCGTATTCGCATTCAACCGCAAGATGGCAAAAATTCTGATGCTATCAAAATAAAAAAGATAGAACAAAATGGCGATGAAATCACTATTTTTACAGAAACTCGAACATATAAAATTGGTGATAAAATATTCCAAATTGGATTGGCAGAAAAAAAGTTTGATTCAAAATTCCGCATTATGGGAAAGAAAATAGACGAAATTATGCCGAAAAAGAGAAAGCAAAACATTCTTTCTATTAGCGGTTCGAATATGAAATTGAAAGACATTCAAATATATATTAGGATTGATTCTCAGAAGTGGATGAGAAAAATATATCTTGAAAATTTCCGCTATTTGATTCTGGATTTTGCCAAAACAAGCTGGATAGAATTCGACCCGAAAAAACCGTTCATTCAAAAATATATTTATAAAATCATTTTGCAACTTCCCAAATTTATTAGCGAAGATGAAGTTAGTTTTTATCGAACTTTGTGTAATATATTTTTCAAAAAAGGGATAACAAATTTTATGATATCCCACATTTCGCAATTACAAATTATTCCAATAAATAGCAGAATTAAGGTATTTACCAGCGAAAATATTTACACAATGAACGATGTAGCTATTCAATATTTGAAGGAAAATAAAATTTATAGTTGGGTTTATCCATTTGAATTAGATTTTGATAATCTCACCGCTGGTCAGGACAGAAAGGGAATTGTGCCAATTTATTTTTATCCTGAACTTTTCTATTCCAGAATGCCAATAAATTTGCAGAAAAATGGAGATTATGCTCATTTTAAAGATAGAGATAGCACCTTTCGCAAAACGCTTCGAAATGGTAAAACAATAGTAGTTCCACAAATTCCTGTCTCTTTTTTACAATACAAAAATGAGCTTATTGAAGCAGGTTTCAGGCGTTTTCTTATTGATTTGTCTTACGATAAACCTTCTCAGAATACATTTAATCGTGTGCTAAAAAATTTCAATAATTCCAAAGCAGAACAGCCAAGTACAAATTTTAATTTCAAATCTACTTTAAAATAAAAAAAGCTCGAAATATTTCGAGCTTTTTTTGAACAATTTTAAGGTTTTAAACTTTTACTATATTAATAGCTCTAGGACCTTTTTCGCCTTCTTCGATATCAAATTGAACTTCTGAACCTTCTTGAAGTGTTTTGAAACCGTCACCTTCAATATTTGAATGGTGAACAAAGTAATCGTTTCCGTCTTCGGCTGAGATAAATCCGTAACCTTTTTTATCGTCAAACCACTTTACCGTACCTTTTTGCATAATGTACTCCTATTTTTTTCTTGGGTTCTACCCCTTTTTAGCGTGAGTGTAAAAAAATCGCTACAAAAGCTACCAAGAAATATTGGAAAAACAATCATAAACTTCTTTACTTCACTACTTTGACTCCTAAATATTTTCGGCTGATATGTTGTCAACAATAAAATGTTATCGATTCTTTTATTGAAAAATTAATCACACTCGATTCGCTGATAGTCTAATTCTATAAGAAATAGAAAATATTTATAAAATTATAAATATTCTCTATTTTATTCTTCTCAATTTGAGATAATTGATTTTATTTTTCATCAAAATCTTTGAATTTTTTCTCAATTAATATCTTCAATTTTCTTTTATCTGTTTGATAAGGAAGGGTAATATGATCTGTATTTTGAAATTTTTGATTGTGTTTGATGCAAGTTTCAATCGAGTTTGGATTTCGCGCCCACGCTCTGCGAGCCACTCCACACATCACATCCCAAGGAAAAGCTTGCTCGAGAATAAAATTTACTCTCTCACTTCCATCTAAAACCATTCCAAAACCACTATTTGAAACTTTGCCAATGCCCACTCCACCACCATTATGAAGAGTTACCATACTCATTCCGCGTGCCGCATTTCCGGCAAAACATTCGGTGCTCATCTCCGCCATTATATTGGAGCCATCTTTGATATTAGAAGTTTCACGATAAGGAGAATCCGTGCCTCCCGTATCGTGATGATCGCGACCAAGCATAATTGGTCCCACAATTCTTTCTCGCACCATTTCATTGAATTTAAGGGCAATCGCCAATCTGCCGGGAGCATCTTGGTAGAGAATGCGTGCTTTCGTTCCAACTACCAATTTATTTTTCATCGCATCTTTTACCCAAATATAATTATCGCGATCTTGATAACGAAATTCCTTACGCAAATTTTTGATTATTTTAGCTGCTATTTTATCAGTTTTAATGAGCTCTTCTTCTTTTCCAGAAAGACAAACCCAGCGAAATGGACCGTAACCGTAATCAAAAAGTTCAGGACCCAAAATATCTTCCACATAACTTGGGAAAATAAATCCATCAAAAGTGTTTTTACCATTTTTTGCAATTTCGGTAACGCCGGCATCAAAAATTGCTTTCATAAAACTATTGCCATAATCGAAAAAATAGGTTCCATTTTCGCTCAATTTCTTGATTAATTGAAAATGTTTTTGCAACGATTCATCAACTAATTTGCTGAATTTTTCTCTATCATTTGAGAGCATTTCGGTGCGTTTTGCAAAGCTCAAACCTTGCGGACAATATCCGCCTTCATAAGCAGCATGGCAAGAAGTTTGGTCGGAAAGCAAATCTATATGAATATTTTCTTTTACCGCGTAATCAAGCAGGTCAACGATATTTCCATGGAAAGCAATTGACATTCTTTCTTTTTTTGCGAGATATTTTTGTGCTATCGAAAATGCCATTTTGGGAGAATCTGTTTTTTTCATTACCCAACCTTGAGAATAGCGCGTTTCAATTCTGGATAAATCTACTTCTGCAAAAATGCCGACACCATTGGCAATTTCCACGGCTTTTGGCTGAGCACCACTCATTCCACCCAAACCGGAAGAGACGAACATTTTCCCTTTTAAATTACCATTTTCAGGAACATTCAATTTCATTCTACCAGCGATGAGAATGGTATTGTAAGTACCGTGAACAATTCCTTGTGGACCGATATACATCCAACCACCGGCTGTCATTTGACCGTAATTTGCCACGCCTAAAGCATTTGCCCGATTAAAATCTTTTTGATTATCAAATTCTCCAATCATCAATCCGTTGGTATTGATTACTCGCGGAGCATTTGGAGAAGATTTGAAGAGCCCCAAAGGATGGCCGCTCATAACAACGAGCGTATTTTCATGAGTAAGATTTTCCAAATATTTTTTGATGAGAATATATTGCATCCAGTTTTGGCACACCGCACCAGTTTCGCCGTAAGTTACAAGTTCGTAAGGATAAAGTGCAATATCAAAACTGAGGTTATTATCAATCATCACCTGAAATGCTTTTCCTTCCAAACATTTTCCCTGATATTCTTCAATTGGTTTGCCGTAAATTTTTTCGTTTGGTCGAAAGCGATAACCGTAGATATGACCGTGAGTTAGCAATTCATCCAAAAATTCCGGTGCAAGTTTTTCGTGCAAATTTTCGGGAACATAACGAAGTGCATTTTTGAGAGCAAGTTCAATTTCTTTTTCATTCAAATCCAGCTCTCGTCGAGGTGCACGCCGAATTTCATCCTCAAATTTTGGATATTTTGGTAATTTATTTTCAAGTTTTATTTTCATTGCTTCTGAAATGTTATAATTTTTCATATTTTTTCCTTTGTGAATAAAAAATTTTATTTATTCGATAACACCAGATTTTTGGAAATCATCGATCTCTTTTTTGTTACTCAAAAAAAAGTTGATTTTCTTCTCGAGAGCATCAACTACATCTACCGAAAGTTTGGCATTATTATTTGTTGAAAAAGATTTTTTCAAAATGAAAATTGCATCGATTGATGAAGATTTAATTTCTGGAATAAAATCAGTCGCCAAAGTTTCTGCAACTAAAATGCTTTTTGATTTTTTAAAAGTATTCTTGGCTTGATTGGCACTGTATTCACATTGAGAGAACACACTTTCGGTAAGATTTTTGTGAATATGAAACACGATTAAAGGTAAATTTAGTTTGTATTTGTGAAAAGTTTTTTTGCCAATTGCTCGCATTTGAACATCCATTTGTTGTACCAATTGCAAAAAAATTCCCGAATATGATTGCACATATTGCGGATTTTCTCCAATCGATTCGAAATCTTTTGGATTGAACCCCAAATTGATACTAAAAGGTGCAAAATTCCAGATAATTCCCTTCAATTTTAAGATTGGGTTTTTACTAACTATTACTGATATTAAATCGTTAATATAATATGGTTGATGCAGGTCTGAATGGCTTTTAAATCCCTGTTTTGAACTGTAATTATATTTGAATTTTTTTGAAGAAAGTTTGTCCAAAAAATCATTCAAAGCTTCAATCATTTCTGCATTTTGCTGTTTTGGCTGTTCAGCAATTTCCAAAAATTTGTTCCACTTCATCTGAATTTCATGCAAATACATTTTATTTACCGGATTTTTTTCAGATTTAATCAGTGATAGCAATAAATCTTTATAATACATTAGCACCTCATCATTTTTATTTGTTTCTTTGTTGAAAGAAAGATAATGCTAAATTTTTTATCTCACCTTTTTTGTCAAATTCCTTTTCCAAATATAGTTAAATAATAAAAATATTTTCCCTTAACTTTTAAGAAAGTTAAAAATTTTATTTGACAAGAAATGGAAATTTTATTTTTAGCACTCGGTAAATATGATTGCTAATTCTTTAAAAAAATAAAATGAAAATAGGAGGAAATTATGGCAAAACAACTGAAGTTCAGTCATGATTCGAGAACAGCCCTTAAAGTAGGTGTTGATAAACTTGCGGATGCGGTAAAAGTAACACTTGGACCAAAGGGAAGAAATGTGGTATTAGATAGAAAATTTGGCTCTCCGCTCATCACGAAAGATGGTGTAACTGTCGCTAAAGAAATTGAGTTGGATGATCCGTTTGAGAATATGGGTGCACAATTAGTAAAAGAGGTTGCCGAAAAAACTCATGATATTGCCGGAGATGGAACTACTACAGCAACGATTCTTACGAAAGCAATAATTGATGAAGGTTTGAAACATGTTACAGCGGGAGTTAACCCGATGTATTTGAAAAGAGGGATTGAAAAAGCCTCCAAAATTGTAGCAGAAAAAATCAAAGAATATAGTAAAGAGATTAAGAACAATAATGAAATCGCTCAAATCGCTTCTATCTCTGCCAATAATGATTTTGAGATTGGAAATCTGATTGCAGATGCGATGAGTTCAGTGGGAAATGAAGGTATCATCAATGTTGAAGAGGCAAAATCAATCGATACATATCTGGAAAAAGTGGAAGGTATGCAGTTTGATCGTGGATATTTATCTCCATATTTTGTTACTGATGCAGATAAAATGATAACCGAATTTGAGGATCCCTACATTTTGCTTTTTGATAAAAAAGTTAGCGTGATGAAAGATTTGCTTCCGATTTTGCAGGAAGTTGCTCAAACTGGAAAACCATTTATTATTATTGCAGAAGATATTGAAGGTGAAGCACTTGCAACTTTGGTTGTAAACAAACTTCGTGGCACTTTGAATGTTGCCGCGGTGAAATCACCCGGATTTGGTGATCGCAGAAAAGCAATGATGGAAGATATTGCAATTCTCACAAACGGCACCGTAATTTCCGAAGAACTTGGCAGAAAGCTTGATTCGGTAAAAATGGAAGATCTCGGTCAAGCAAAAAAGGTTATCATCGATAAAGAAAATACCATCATACGAGAAGGAAATGGCTCTGAACAAGATCTCGATGCACGCGTGAAACAGATTAAAAATCAAATCAAAGAGACTACTTCCGACTACGACAAAGAAAAACTTCAAGAAAGATTAGCAAAATTATCCAGCGGTGTTGCTGTAATTAAAATTGGTGCTGCCACAGAAACAGAAATGAAAGAGAAAAAAGCACGAGTAGATGACGCCCTTCACGCTACCAGAGCAGCAGTGGAAGAGGGAATTGTAACTGGCGGTGGAGCTACACTAATTTATATTGCTCGAGCAATTAATAAAATGAAGCACGATTCACATGAAGAAAAAGTTGGTGCTGAAATCTTAAAAAATGCACTCACAAAACCAGCTTTTTATATTGCCTCAAATGCAGGTGAAGAAGGTGCAATTATTGTTGAAAAAATCAAAAAATCAAAAGATACTCATTTTGGTTTCAATGCAGCAGATTCAAAATTTGAAAATCTTTTTGAAGCCGGAATCATTGATCCCGCAAAAGTGGTTCGTAGTGCTTTGCAAAATGCAATTAGCATTGCCGGGCTTTTCTTAACAACCGAATGTGCTATTACTGATATTGAAGAAGAAAATAATATGCCACCAATGCCTCCAGCCGGAATGGGTGGAATGGGCGGAATGCCCGGAATGATGTAATTCAAAGTAGATAAAATGAAAAACCTTCAAAAAATTTTTGAAGGTTTTTTTGTGAGTTCTAAATAATTAGTAAAATTTAAAATAAATATCAATCAAAAATCTTGACATTAGTAGTGCAAAATAAATTTTGCAGACACAATATGTGCCGGAGTGGTGAAATTGGTATACGCAGTGGATTCAAAATCCTCCGAGCTTATGCTCGTGCCGGTTCGA
>CAYQOZ010000016.1:0-12237 GCA_964419355.1 uncultured Candidatus Cloacimonadota bacterium
GCGGAACACGCTTATTTCAATTTTGATATTTTGCAAATTTCGCGTTTGGCACTCGAAGAATTGGAAGCACGTCGCATTGGAGCGGCATATACCGAAAAATCTCAACGCTACATTACTCTCAAAGGTGATTTTGTGGTTCCGGCAGAATTTAGCGAAGCAGATGCAGTAAAATTCAAAAAATTGGTGGAGTTACAGAATGATTTCTACGAAAACAATCTGGAAAAGCTAACAAAATATCAGTTTGAGAACAATCCAAAATTAGCGGAAGATGCGGCAATTTCTAAAAATAAAGGCACTTCAAACAAGATGAATCGAGCCCAAAATACGCTGGAGGGATGGGCAAAAGAAGATGCCAGATACGCACTCAGTTTGGCAACGCAAGCACAATTGGGAATGTCTTTTAACGCTAGAACTTTGGAACATGCCATTCGCATTTTGCGTCATTCCAAATTGGCAGAATGCCGCGAATTGTCGCAAAAATTATTCGATGTTACTAAAAATGTGGCACCGTCGCTCATTATTTTAACTGACCCGAATGAATTTAAAAAAGCGTTCAAAACAGATTTGCAAGACGATTATTTTAAACTTACCCAAAGCCATTTGGAAAAATACGTGGCAGATTTAAGCGAGAAATATTTGACTGAATCTGTGGGAAAATTGCCAATAATTTTGGAAAGTGAACACGAAAAACTAATCCAATCTGAAAATGTAGATTTGGATATTGCTGTTGCCATTTTGCATCACAACTCTAAATTGAGTGTGGAAGATGCTTACCGTCTCGCATCATTTATTTTAGCTGATGCAGAGCGAGGGAAAAATTTTTTTGCAAAGTGCTTGAAACACATTTCTGCTTTTGATTCTGTTCCGCGTGAATTTGAATTTTGTGGAAACTTAAAATTCGAGATTGTGGTTAGTTCCAGCAATTTTGCCCAACTAAAACGCCATCGTTTGATGACGATTTTGGCACAAGATTACGATCCAAATTTAGGAATTACCATTCCAGCTTCGATTAAAGCGATTGGGGCAGAAAAAGAGCTTATGGAAATTTGCCAAAAAAGCGAAGAACTCTATTTTGAGTTTTTATCAAAATATGGTAAAGTGGCTGAATATTGTCTTACAAATGCCCATCGTCGTCGTGTTTTGATTGCTTCTAATCCGCGTGAGTTATATCATTTTTCACGTTTGCGTGAAGACGAGCACGCACAATGGGACATTAAAGAGAGTGCCGCTCGCATGTTAAATTTAGCAAAAAAGATTGCACCACATTCGTTTATATTTTCGGGTGGAAAAGATAAATTTGAAAAAATAAATTGACAGAAATTTCACAAAATTAGTAACTCTCAAAAACCGTTCCAATGGAGCGGTTTTTTTTTATTACAAATTATAAAATTCAGTTTTGCGGTCGCTGAAAGCGTGATTATATTCGGTAATCATTTTATCGTTTGCAATATTTGGGTCAATCGAAGTAACAAAAACAGATTCTTCAGTTCTATCCATTCTGTGCAAAATTTCACCTTTTGTACCTAAAATTTGGCTCATTCCTGTAAAAGTTAGCTCTTTTTTATTGTTAATCTCTTTTCCAATTCGGTTGGAGGTTATCGAAAAAACATGATTTTCCAACGAGCGTGTTATCATTGCCTGCTGGCACCACGGCAAAACCAAATTGGCGGAATGTGTAATTATTTGAGCACCATTTAAGGCAAGCGATCTGGCAGATTCAGGAAATATCCAATCGAAACAAATCATCATTCCAATTTTTACATCATATTTTGCTTTGAAAACTTTGAAGCCACTATTTCCAGCAGTAAACCATTTTTTCTCCTCAAAAAATAGATGCGTTTTTCGATAAATAAAGATATTTCCATTTGGATTTACAAGCATCGAAGAGTTGAAAATTTTTCCATTTGAAAGTTCTACGAAACCGACAACATAACTTGTGTTATTTTTTTCTGCTAATTTTTTGAACATATTAGCAGTAGCTCCATTTTGAGAATTTTCAGCAACTTTTTTTAGCTCGCTAACGGAATTGAAGATATATCCACTTGTAGCTAATTCTGGAAATACTACCAAATCTGCTTCAACTGTTTCAACTAATTTAGCCATTTTTTTTAAATTTTTATCAACTTCAAATAATCTTGGTTCAAACTGCACAACGCCAACTTTATAATTCATCTACCCTCCCAAAATTCTGTGAATGGTCTCAATCTTCACAGCTGTTAACCGTTATTTTTGCAGAAGTTTTTCAGCTATCCACAAAATAACAAAATATTTTTTTAGATTTTTCCAACTGAAAAAAGAATTATTAGCTGTCAATCCAAAATTTCAGTAGTTTTGCAATAAGCCAATTTTATGCCTTGACAATAAATCCATCACTTTTTCTTTGGGCGAGTTGAAAATATGAAAACAGCACATAGTTTTTTAGCTGGCATTAAGTCAGCATTTTTTTGGTAAAAAATGGATACCACTCTTAGCAGTGGTATTAGTCATATTAATGGGATATTTTAATGGAAAAAAGAGTTGAGAAAATTGCAAAAAGTGTTTGTGAAAAGCAAGGAGTTGCTTTGTATGATTTCAAAATCAAGAATGCAACTAAAGGGCTTATTCTCGCCATTTTCGTAACTAAAATAGGTGGCGTAACGATTAATGAGTGCACAAAAGTGAGTAGAAATATTGCAGATATTTTGGAAGAGGAAGATTTCATAGATGGCAAATATTATTTGGAAGTTTCTTCTCCCGGATTGGAACGTTCATTAGAAAAAAAGAAGCACTTTGTAAGTGCAATAGGTGAGATGGTGGAAATCGTTTTTGCACAAGAATCAAAAAATATTAATAGAATTGGAACTCTTAAAGAGGTACTTCCAGAAATAATAAAAATTGATGTGCAGAATGAGATTTTTGAGATTAAATTGAAGGATATTAAAAAAGCAAAAACTTATTTTGACTATAAAAAAAATATGAAGGATTAGGTAAATAGGGGAAATATTATGAGATCAAATTTGATGGGAACTCTTGCACAGCTTGCAAATTTGAAGCAATTAAATAAAGACGAATTAGCAGAAATTATAAAAGATGGATTGTATCAAGCAATATCAAAAAAAATGACTTCGGACAATGAGCTTGATATTGTTGCCGATTTTCAATCGAGTAATGTTTTGGTAAAATTTAAGCGTGTTGTGGTGGAGCGTGATTTATCTCTTGGTGAAATTTCTTTGGAAGATGCTAAGCTGAAAGATGCTAATATAGAGCTTGGAGATAAAATTCCATTTGTAATGAAATTGCAAGAATTTGAACCAAAAGTTATCAAAAATGCCAGAAAAGCGATTATGGAAAGAATCAAAATTTTGGAAGAAGATAGAATTTTATTTGATTATGAAAAGCAAAAAAATCAGATTGTTTCCGGTAGAGTCCGCAAAGAAGATTATTATGGATATCTTGTCGATTTGGGTTATACTGATGCTCTTCTGCCGTTGGACGAACAGTGTGATGATGAATATTACAAAGCCGGAGATGTAATTCGTGCTTATGTGGTTAATATTCGAAAGCGCAAAAAAGATGTAGTCGTAATACTTTCCAGGATTCGTCCAGAATTGGTAAAAAGATTATTCGAAAATGAAATTCCTGAAATAGCTTCAGGTGATATTGAAGTAAAAAAAATAGTGAGAGATCCAGGTGTAAAATCCAAAGTTGCAGTAGAATCTCTCGTGGATAATATTGATGCAGTCGCCGCTTGTTTGGGGCCGCACGGAGTTCGCATCGAATCGATTCGAAGTGAATTGAATGGTGAACAAGTGGATATTGTTCTTTGGGATGATTCTCCTGAACAACTGATAGCAAACGCAATTGGAGCTGATCTTGTGGATAAAGTGTATTTGGCGGAAAGAGGTAAATTTGCACGAATAATCGTGAGTGCAGAAAACAAAAATTTGGCAATTGGAAAAGGTGGAAAAAATGTTAAATTAGCTGCCAAATTGACGGAGTACAAATTGGATATTTATCTTGAAAGCGAGTTTGAAGATAAAATTTCAGAAGAACGCCGAGTTACCAGCCACATCAGTGATTTAGATGGAGTGTCTGCCAAAGTTGAAGAAGTTCTGAGAATACACGGTTATACTTCTGTACAAGATGTTTTCGATGCAACGGTGGAAGAACTTTGCAATTTGGAAGGTTTGGGTAAGAAAACTGCAGAAAAAATCAAGGAATCTGCGGATTATTTCTAATGGTGAATAAAGCATCACACGCAAAACACATTCCTACCCGAAGTTGTGTGATTTGCAGAGAAAAACGAGAGCAAAAACAGCTATTACGTTTTGGAATTATTGAGGAAGATATTGTCTTTGACCTCAATAAAAAATTGACGGGACGCGGTTATTATGTTTGTGATGAAAATAGATGTATCGAAAAATTGAAGAGATGGTTAAAGAGAAAAAAATGAACGAAGAAAAGGTAATTTATCTTTTGCATTTAGCAAGAAAAGCGGGAAAATTGAAAATGGGTTTTGATGCATCGAAAAATTCCTGTGAGAATGGAGTAGCAAAATTGCTAATTATTGCAGAAAATCTTAGCAAAAACACTAAAAAAAAAATAATGGAAATTGCCTATGCCTATAATGTGAAAGCAATTAAGATTTTATCTAAAAAGAAATTTTCTGAATCTTTCAATGTGCGTGAACTTGGTATAATTTGTGTTGAAGATACAAATTTTTCGAATGGGATAAAAAATCTGGTCTAATTTTGGAGGAAAAAATGGCTATAAAAGTACATCAATTGGCAAAAGAACTAAAAATTTCAACTGCGGCATTAAAAAAATATTTAGCAGATTTAGGTGTGAATGTAAAAAGCCATATGAGCCCTGTTGAAGAAGATGTGGTAGAAAAAATTCGAGCAATGTTCAGAAAAGAAGTTGAGAAAATTAAACAAAGACAACACGATAGTGATGCCTATCACAAAAAAATAGTTTTGAAAAAACAGCAACAAGAACAAAAGAAAGTTCCCGAAGATAAACCAGAAAAGAAAGAAGCACCTTCCAAAACTAAAAAGAAGAAGATTACTAAATTTGTGGAAATGGACATCAAAAAGAAGAAAAAACGCTCTCATAATAATATTAAAAATGTAGAAGAAATTAAACCGTCTTCACAGCCGCCTTCACAGCCAAATTCTGTTCCGGAGCAACTTTCCAAGAGAGAAAGGGAAAAAAGAAAACGAGAACAAGAAAAAGCGGCGAGAGAAGAGAGAAAGCATAAAAAAGGAAAACGCACAAAAAGTGGCAAGCCAACCGAGCAGGAAGAAGCAGAAATTTCCAAAGATATTAAAAGAACTTTACAAGCTACTGCTAAGAGAAAGAAAAAATACAAAAAAGATGATAAAGATGATGAGATGATTGATTCCAAGATTGTTCTTAGCGAATTTACTTCGGTGAATGAACTGGCAAAATTGATGGCGGTTGCTCCTACTGAAATCATTGCTAAATTTTTTAATCTTGGGCAGATGGTAACGATGAATCAGCGTTTGGATAAGGATTCGCTGGAATTGATTTGTGAGGAATTTGAGTTTGATGTTGAATTTCGAGATGAATATGGTGCAGATATTTTGGAAGTCGATATTCCACAAAAAGAAAACGCTATTACCGAATCTCGTCCTCCAATCGTTACCGTGATGGGACATGTAGATCACGGTAAAACTGCTATTTTAGATAAGATTCGCCAGACAAATGTGGTAACTGGTGAAGCTGGCGGAATTACACAACATATTGGTGCTTATCAGGTTGTTCACAATGGAAAAAAGATTACATTTTTGGATACTCCGGGTCACAAAGCTTTTGCTGCGATGAGAGCTCGTGGAGCGAATGTAACCGATATTGCCGTGATTGTGGTAGCCGCAAATGAAAGCGTGAAAGCACAGACGATTGAGGCAATCGATCATGCCAAAGCTGCCGAAGTTACAATTATTGTGGCAATCAATAAAATAGATTTAAAAACTGCAAATATTGACAGAACAATTTCCGATTTGATGAAACAAAATGTGATGTTGGAAGATTATGGTGGGGAGATTCTTTGGATTCCTTGTTCGGCAAAAACGGGTGAAGGAATTGACGATCTTTTGGAATCTATCTTGCTCTCCGCAGAAATGAAAGAGCTAAGAGCACCTTGTTCTACTTTTGGAAAAGGAATTGTAATTGAAGCTAAAAAAGATTCACAAATGGGAACGAGTGCTACGATATTATTGCAAGAAGGAACTATTGAAAAAGCTGATAACATCGTTTGTGGAGCTACTTACGGCAAAATTAGAAAGATGGAAGATGAAAGAGGAAAGGAAATTAAAAAAATACATCCTTCTGATGTTGCTGTGATTTACGGTTTGAATGGCGTACCAAAAGCGGGAGATATTTTAAATAAGGTTGAAAATGATAAAACAGCTCGTCAAATAAGTTCAGAAAGAATGCATGTGCGTAAAGAACGAGAGCGATATCAGAGCAAAACAAATTTAGGTAATCTTTTCCAAAAGATAAAAGAAAATAAAATGTCCGAACTAAAGTTAATTGTAAAAGGTGATACCGATGGCTCGGTAGAAGCACTTTGCGACTCATTCCAAAAACTTAGCACCAATGAAGTTGTGGTAAATATTATTCGTAAAGCGGTTGGAGGAATAAATGAGGCGGATGTAAATATGGCTTCTGCTGCCGATGCTATTATTATCGGCTTCCACGTGCGAGCACAAAGTTCTGCACAAAAATTGGCAGAGCAGGAAAAAGTGCAGATTAGTATTTATCAAATAATCTATAAAGCTATTGAAGATATCAGAGACGCAATGAGTGGAATGTTGGCTCCAGAATTTGTGGAAAAAATACTTGGAAATGCCGTTGTGAAACAGGTCTTCAAAATTACAGGAATTGGTGCAATCGCTGGATGTGCAGTCGAAAAAGGCAAAGTAACCAATAGTGGAAAAGTAAGATTATTCCGCAACGATATTATGATTCATGAAGGCAAT
This sequence comes from uncultured Candidatus Cloacimonadota bacterium, assembly GCA_964419355.1. Lineage (GTDB taxonomy): Bacteria > Cloacimonadota > Cloacimonadia > Cloacimonadales > TCS61 > TCS61. The sequence goes on from CAYQOZ010000016.1 coordinate 6,984, forward strand.
CTCTCTTCATTGAAGCACTACAAAGATGAAGTAAAAGAAGTAAAAGCAGGAAGTGAGTGCGGCATTGGAATTGAAGATTTTAACGATATTAAAACAGATGATATAATCGAAAACTATGTATTGGTAGAAAAGAAAAGAGAATTGTAAACTTGGGGTGAGATGGCACGAATTAGAATCAAAAGATTAGAAAGCGAATTGCAAAAAATTATCAGTAATGTGATAAATTTTAAATTGCGAGATAAAAATTTGGTGATGGTTACGGTTACGGAAATAAAGCTGACAAACGATTTATCGTATGCCAATATTTATTACACTCACTTCGATAATTTTAGTCGAGAAAAAGTTTTATCCACCTTAGAAAAAAGTAGCGGAGTAATCAAACACGAAATTGCCAAAGCAAAGTTTATGAGAAAAATTCCCAATCTTGTATTTCGATACGATGAGATGGAGAGAAAAGCCAGAGATATTGATGATATATTTGCCAAAATACATTCTGAAAAAACGGCGGATTGATGGTATTGAAAAAAATTACAGAAATTAAAATAAGCTTGGAAAAAGCGATTGAAAAATATTCTTTAATTGGAATTCTAACTCACAAAAATCCAGATGGTGATGGGTTATGTGCGGCACTTGCTTTGCAGGAAATTATCAAATTGAAAGGAAAAAAAGCAGATGTTATTTTGGAAAATCCAGTGCCGAAAATCTATAACTTTTTGGATGGAGAAAAGAGAACAAAAGTATTTTCATATCATCATATTTACAAGTTGCTAATTATTTTGGATTGTCATGAAAAAATCAGAATTGGAAAGTGTGATCCTCTTTTGCATACTGCCCAAAAAATTATCGCAATCGATCATCATTTGGAAAGTGAATTAATCGAAAATGCAACTACTTATATTGATGTTAAAGCTGTGTCGGTAGGTGCAATTATTTTTGATTTGTATGAACAGGAAATAAAAAAAATTCCGGCCAAATCGGCTAATTACATCGCAAAAGCAATTTACACAACCATTGTTAATGACACAGATAATTTCATTAATTCAAATACCGATATAAAAACTTTTTTAATATGTTCAAAATTGATGGAATATAATTTCAAACCTGGATATATTACCGAGCATTTCTTACTAAACAAAACTGCCAATCAAATGCGCTTCGTGGGAGAAGTTCTTAGTACAATAAAAACATATGAAAATGATAAAATATTGTTTATGGTGATTACCAAGAATATGATGGAGAGAAATTATTTGGGTTCGGATGCTACTTCCAAAATAAATCGCTGGGTAAAGGGCGTGCGAGATATAAAAGCATCTGTTAGCTTTCAGGAAATAATGCCAAATCTCTATCGTTTGAGTCTGCGAACCATTAGTTTGAATGTGAATAAAATCGCTGTGAAATTTGGTGGTGGTGGACATGAAAAAGCTTCTGGATGTGAGATGAGAGGAACTTTAGAAGAGATTCAGAAGGAAATTTTGGAAGAGTTTCGTAAGCAATTATAATTGTGATTCGTAAAATGTAAACAAAAAATTGTATGTCCGAATTTGGAATATTACTAATAAATAAACCCGCTGGTATCACCTCTTTTGATGTGATTAGAAAATTAAGAAAAATTACAAAAATGAAGAAAATAGGTCATACTGGAACTTTAGATCCATTTGCCGAAGGTTTGCTTCCAATTTGTGTCGGTAAAGCAACCAGAATTGCAGAATTGTTCTCATCAAAAAAGAAACAATATTTGGTTGAAATGAAGTTTGGCGAGAAGACAGATAGCGGAGATATTACTGGGAAAATAGTTGATTCTACCAAAATAAATAGAATAAATTTAACAAATATAGAAAAAATAATTCCCAAAATATTAAAAATGAAAGAGCAAATTCCACCAATATATTCTGCCATAAAAATTAATGGGAAACGAGCTTATAAATATGCTAGAGAAAATGAAAAAATAGAAATTCCACCTCGTCAAATTGAGATATTTGATTTTGAGATTGTTGATTTCAACTTTCCATTTTTTACCTACAAAACTACTGTCAGTAAAGGAACTTACATTCGTGTTCTATCAGAAGATATTGCAAATATGTTGGGAACAATTGGAATGACAACTAAGCTAAAAAGAGTTCAAGTAGGTGATTTTGATATTTCCCAAACGGTTAATTTGGATAAGTTAAATTTCCAAAATTGGAAAGATTATTTACACGAAATTTCTAAATTAATGAAAGATTTTCCAAAAATAGAAATCGAAGAGATTGACACCTTTGCCAATGGAAATAGAATATCGGTTGTCCATTCTGATGTTGCTGAAATTATGATTTTGAACGAAAATAGATGTATCGGTTTTGGAAAAATAGAAAGTGGAAAACTTTATCCCAAAAAGGTGATGATTTGATGAAATATTTCAAAAATCAAAATTGCAAATTTGATAAACCAGTAATTACGATGGGAACTTTTGATGGTGTGCATCTTGGACATCAACAATTGCTGAAAAAACTGAAAAAAGAAGCTGACAAATTAGAAAAAAAATCGGTTGTAATTACTTATTATCATCATCCGCTGGAAATTATCCACAAAAAAACTTTTCCCTATTTGCTTACCGAACGCGAAGATAAAGAAAAATTAATTAAAAATATTGGTATAGATTCTGTTGTTTATCTCGATTTTACGCCAGAAATGGCAAATATGCAAGCGGAAGAATTTTTGCAAAATATTCTCATTTCCCAGATTTGTGCCAGTAAAATAATTGTTGGTTATGATACCCATTTTGGAAAAAAACGACTTGGTAATTTTGAGTTCCTCCGTAGTTATGCTTCAAAATATAACTTTGAAATTGGAGTTGTGGAGCCACTTAGAGAAGATAATAAAATCATAAGTAGCAGTATGATTCGCGATTTTGTGCGTGAAGGTGATGTGAAAACTGTTGCAAAATATTTGGGAAGAGATTATTCGGTGGTAGGTTATGTTACTTACGGTCAACGAATTGGAAGTAAAATAGGTTTTCCAACCATTAATATCCAACCGCAAAATGACAATAAATTGATTCCCGGAATTGGAGTTTATCATTGTAAAGTTATGATAGATAATGAAGAATTTATTGGTGTTACTAATGTGGGATATTCTCCCACTCTAAAAACAACTGGAATCAAAGAGATAGAGACTCACATTCTTGATTTTAAGGGAAATTTGTATAATAAATTGGTGAATATAATTTTTGTTGATAGAATTCGCGATGAAATTAATTTTGAGAATGAGAAGCAATTAATCAAGCAGATTGAAAATGATATTTTTCAGGTGCGGAGATATTTTTATAAGTGACTCAAATTGCCAAATTGAGTAAGGAATAGATTATGTTTTTTTGTAAAGAATGTGGAGCTGAAACTCCAAGATGGGAAGGTAAATGTCCGGTTTGCGGAGAATGGGATACATTGCGTGAAACTAGCAGAGTTACCGGAAAGAAAAGCAAACATGCAATTGGCAATTTTATAGACCAACCTCAAACAAGACCACAAAAAATTGCTGATATAAAATTCAATCATCAAGAAAGAATTGTTGCAGAAGTTGATGAATTTGATGGAGTTCTGGGAGGTGGAATAGTTCCAGGAATGGTTATCTTGATAGGTGGCGAACCGGGAATTGGAAAATCTACTTTACTTCTGCAAATTGCTAATAAACTTGCTAAAAATGGTAAAAGAATACTCTATGTTTCCGGTGAAGAAAGTAACCAACAAATAAAACTTCGAAGTAATAGATTAAATTGTAATGCCGACGAACTTTTCCTATATTGTGAAACAGATTTTGTCAGAATCATAGATTCAATTACCGATTTCAAACCAGATACAGTTGTGATAGATTCTATCCAATCTGTTTATATGAATACTCTTGATAGCACTCCTGGTAGCGTATCGCAATTGCGAGAATGTACGAGTAATTTTACGCGAATTGCCAAGAAAATGAATATTCCATTTTTTCTAATTGGACATGTTACCAAAGATGGCTCGGTTGCTGGTCCCAAAATAATTGAGCATATGGTAGATACGGTTCTCTATTTTGAAGGTGAAATGAATGACCAATACAAGATTTTGCGAGCAACAAAAAATAGATTCGGTTCTACCAATGAGATTGGGATTTTTGAAATGTTGGCAACTGGATTAAAGCAAGTGAAGAATCCTTCCCAACTTTTTATGAATCGTGATAGTGGCAATATTGGCACGGCTATCGGAAGTTTATTGGAAGGTTCTCGTGCTTTTTTGGTAGAAGTACAAGCTTTGGTTTCGCCAGCCAGTTATGGAAATTCTCAGCGAGTTGCACTCGGTTTTAATAACCGTAAATTATCTGTTTTGCTTGCAGTTATAGAAAAAAATCTTTCAATTGATTTAAGCAATAATGATGTTTTTATAAAATTAGCAGGTGGAGTGAAAGTGTTGGAGCCTGCTCTGGATTTAGCGATAATTGCTGCCATCATTTCTAGTTCCAAGAATAAACCTATTAAAGCCAAAACTTTACTTTTGGGTGAAGTCGGCTTAAATGGTGATGTGCGTCCAGTTTCGCAAATTGGTAAAAGATTGAAAGAAGCAAAAAAAATGGGTTATGATAATATCGTCATTTCCGACAAAACCAAAAACATTAAAACAAAAAAAATGAAAAATATAAGAGAATTAATCCAAATTTTATTTTAATTTCTGTATTTTTACATTCTTATTCACAAATATATTTGGGAATATTTTTTTATTTGACAAAAACTTTATCGAAATTTTTCTCGAGTTGTTCAAGAGTTCCACTAAAAAAATGTTGTTTATAGATAATGTATTTGGATGGATAAAATGAAAAAAATATTTTTTTTAGTTTTTTTTAGTTTTTGTTGGTGGTTAAATGCAGCCATTATCAATGTTCCGGCAGATTACGAGACAATCCAAGCTGGACTAAATGTTGCAACGGAGGATGATAGCGTTCTCGTTGCCAATGGGGTCTATTACGAAAATATAGTTTGGCCAGCTGTAAATGGTATTAAACTGATTGGAGAAAGCGAAGAAAATTGCATTGTTGACGGTGATTCCCTTGCCAGCGTCATTCGCTTTGAAGAAGATTTAAACGGCATTATTGATACAACTACAGTAATAACTGGTTTTACAATTCAAAATGGATATGCACAGGGAGATTATTCGGCTTCTTCTGGTGGTGGATTTTTTTTCTATGAATCTAATCCCAATATAGAGAATGTAACAATTAGTAATAATTCTGCTTCTTCTTATGGTGGTGGAAT
>CAYQOZ010000016.1:12337-21988 GCA_964419355.1 uncultured Candidatus Cloacimonadota bacterium
ATATAGAGAATGTAACAATTAGTAATAATTCTGCTTCTTCTTATGGTGGTGGAATCTTTTGTCGTTATTCCGATCCGAGTTTTATAAATGTAACAATTAGCAATAATTCGGCTGGTTCTGGTGGTGGAATTTATTGTTACCGTTATTCCGATCCAAGTTTTGTAAATGTAACAATTAGTAATAATTCTGCTTCTTCTTATGGTGGTGGAATTTATTGTTACCGTCATTCCGATCCAAGTTTGGAGAATGTAACAATTAGTAATAATTCTGCTTCTTCTTATGGTGGTGGAATTTATTGCAACGACTCCTATCTGTTTTTTTCGACAGAGAATAGGTGCAGTATCTATTCTAATAATACAACTAATCGTGAAAGCGGAGCAGATATTTATGCAAATGATTGCGGAACCATTCCCGTTATTGTAGATACGTTCACGGTGATGAACCCTACCGAATATCACGCTTATCCGTTGGATAATTTTACTTTCGATATTTTACACGCAGTAAACGAACAAGTATATACAGATTTGTATGTTTCTGCGTATTTTGGAGATAATAGTAATGATGGATTAACCGCACAAACTCCCCTCAAGACGATAGAATATGCTAATAGTGTGATATTGTCAAGTAGTACACATCGCTCTACAATCTATCTTACCGATGGAGTTTACAGTCCCTCCACCAATTGCGAGTTTTTCCCTGTGGAAATATTAAGTTATGTTTCTCTAATAGGCGAAAGTGAAGCCGGCGTAATTTTAGATGCAGAAAGCGTTGCTGGCGTGATGAAATGTAATAATGTTACATCTGCCACAATTTCAAACATGACCCTGACAAATGGTTCGGCTTCTAGTGGTGGTGGAATTTATTGTCATGAATCTAATCTCAATTTAGAGAATTTAACAATTAGTAATAATTCTGCTTCTTCTTATGGTGGTGGAATTTATTGCAACTATTCTTCCGATTCAAGTTTTGATAATGTAACAATTAGCAATAATTCAGCTTTTTACAATGGTGGTGGAATTTATTGTCATGAATCTAATTTCAATTTAGAAAAGTTAACAATTAGCAATAATTCTGCTTCTTCTGGTGGTGGAATTTATTGCAGCGACTCCTATCTGTTTTTTTCGACAGAGAACAAGTGTAGTCTCTATTCAAATAGTATCTGTGGTGGAAACGGCGCAGATATTTATGCAGATGATTGCGGAACCATTCCCGTCATTGTAGATACATTCACGGTAATGAACCCTAGCGAATATCACGCTTATCCATTAAGTAATTTTACTTTTGATATTTTGCAAGCAGTATTTGAACCAGTAGTTGCAGATTTATATGTTTCTGCTTTGGTGGGGGATAATAGTAATGATGGTTTAACCGCCCAAACTCCCCTTAAAACAATAAAATGTGCCAATATGATAATTTTAGCAGATAGCACTAATCCGTGCATAATTCATCTTGCTGATGGAGTTTATAGCCCTTCCATCAATTGCGAGTTTTTCCCTGTGGAGATAAAGAATTATGTATCATTAATTGGTGAAAGTGAAGCTGGCGTAATTTTAGATGCAGAGAGTATTACTGGTGTGATGGAATGTAACGGTATCGCATCTGCCACAATCTCAAATATGACTCTGACAAATGGTTCAGCTTCTGATGGCGGTGGAATTTATTGTTTTGAATCCAATCCAATTTTTGAGAATATAACGATAACGAATAATAGTGTTTCTTTTGGTGGTGGTGGAATCTATTGTCGAGAAAATTCCAACCCAAAATTAGCAAATGTAACAATCAATAATAATACTGCTTTTTCAAGTGGTGGCGGAATCTATTGTCGAGAAAATTCCAATCCAAAGTTAGCGAATGTAACAATCAGTAATAATATTGCTTATTATGGTGGTGGAATTTATTGTTACTCTGATTCCTATCCAAACTTTTCGATAGAAAATAGGTGTAACATCTATTCTAATAACGGCGAAGACGAAAATGGAGCAGATATTTATGTGTATAATTGCGAACCAATTGCCGTTATTGTAGATACATTTACCATGAAATATCCTACTGAAAATCTTATTTTTCCATTGGATAATTTTACCTTTGATATTTTGCACGCAATAATTGAACAATCTGATGCTGATTTATATGTTTCACCAAATGGAGATAATAATAATGACGGCTTAACTGCCCAAACTCCTCTAAAAACAATAGAATATGCGACTACTGTTATCTTGGCAAATAATACTAGTCCGCATACCATTCATCTTGCTAACGGTGTTTACAGCCCTTCTACCAATAATGAGCCTTTTCCGGTAGAGATGAAAAATTATGTATCATTAATTGGTGAAAGTGAGGCTGGTGTAATTTTAGATGCAGAAAGCAAAGCTAGCGTATTAGAGTGCGATGGCATTACATCTGCCGCGATTTCAAATATGACTTTGACAAATGGCTCAGCTTCTGATGGCGGTGGAATTTATTGTTTTGAATCCAATCCAAATTTATCAAACATAACAGTTGTTAACAACTCAGCCGACAAAGGCGGTGGAATTTATCTTGAATATTCTAGTCCGAGTTTAGAGAATGTAGCAATTAGTGAAAATACAGCAGAAACTGATGGTGGCGGAATATATTTTTACGGTGGTAGTTCGAGTTTAGAAAATGTAGTAATTAGTGAAAATGCCGCCGAGAGTGGCGGTGGAATTTATTGTGTTGCTTCCAATCCAAATTTGAAGAGTGTGGTGGTTAATGGAAATACCGCCGAAAATGGTGGCGGTATTTATTTTGATATAGCAAATCCTAATTTAGAAAATGTTACAATAAGCGGAAACTCAGCTGTTGATAATGGAAGTGGAATCTATTGTTGTAATTACTCCAATTCTAATTTAGTAAATTGTATTATTTGGATGAATGATTTAGCAGAAGATATTTATGGTAGCGGCATAACTGCAGCTTATTCAGATATTCAAGGTGGTTACTGTGGTGAAGGTAACATTGATGCAGACCCGCTTTTCGTAGATGCAGAAAATGGAGATTACCATCTTCAGGAAACTTCCCCTTGTATAGATGCGGGTAATCCAAATTCACCATTCGATCCAGATGGTACCATTGCAGATATGGGAGCTTTTTGTTATCATCAAGATGTTGGAATAAATGATAACCAATTAGCAGGTTATCAATTAAATAATTATCCCAATCCTTTTAGTGGCGAAACAATTATAAATTTCTCTCTCTCCGTCGATAACATGAAAAACGCAAAGATACAAATCTACAATGTTAAGGGTCAGAAAGTTGACCAATTAGCAATTACGAATTATGAATTAGAAAATAATCAAGTAACCTGGAATGCAGATAACTTTGCTAGCGGAATCTATTTCTACAAACTTGTTGTAGATGATAAAAATGTTAATACAAAAAAGATGATATTGTTGAAGTAGGAAATACAACAAAAAACCGCTCCTTTCGGAGCGGTTTTTTGTTGCTTGCCAAAATATTATTTAATTAAACTTAAAAACCTTCTTTTGTAGCGTTTTTAAGTTGTTGCAATGTTTCTTTGCTATTCGCAATCTCTTTCAAAATTTTAGCATCATCAGTTCTAGATTTTGCTTCATTCAAATAGTTCTCGGATTCAATAAAATAATTAAAAGCCTCTTTTTTCACCCTATCACGCTTCTCCACAAGTTCATCAGCTTTGGCTCCATAATAGACACTTTTGTCCTTGTATTTTTCTTCATAATCGAGGAACTTTTCATACTTAATATAACCAAGATTTTGCTTAATAAGCGCAATTATTTTATATGATTGATAAAGTGTCTGGTCAAGTTCAATAGCTTTATTACAACTATTCAATGCATCATTGTAACTCTTTTTTGCAATGTAAACATCTGCCAAACGGAAATAGATTTTAGGAAGGTCGGGAGATAATCCTTTTAATTGCAACAATGTATTCAACGCTTCATCATTTTGATTTGTAACGCGATAGGCTCCAGCCAAGTTAAAATAGGCACTAATATTTTGTGGTTGATTTTCAATTACTTTTTTGTAATTTTCAATTGCGGCGTCCAGTTTTCCAGTTTTGAAATAACATTTTGCTAATTTTTTTTGTAGTTCATCAGCATTTGGAATAAGTTCAGTTGCTTTTTCAAGTGGTGCGATAGCATCGTCATAAATTTCTTGTTCATAAAATAATAATCCCAAAGATTTTTGTGCTTCTGCATGAGATTCATCCATTTCGATGCAACATTCTAAGGCATCTTGTGCCTCTTTGTAATATTCAATATCTTTATAAATATTTGCTATTCTAATCCAAATATCTTTATCGTCTTCATTAATCTTAGAAATTTTATTTAAGGCATCAACAGCACTTTCATAATTTTCTAATTTTAGATAAGTTTTGCTGATATAATTCAAAATATCAATATTAGTCGAATCAAGTTCTAAACCACTATTAAAATAGTCAATAGCACTTAAATAATCTTCATTTATGAAATCGATAATTCCCAAAAAGAAATACCCTTCCAAATCATTCGGATTCAGTTTTATCAATTGTTCAAAATCTTCTTTGGCAGAGCTATAATTTTTGCTGTTAAAATGTTGTATCGCAATATTTTTAACCTTTTCAATTTCGCCTTTACCCAATCCCTCCAATTTTGGAATGAGTTCTTTTTTAATCATATCAATTCGTTGTTTACTATCTTTTTCAACATTAAAATTAATTGCAAAAACATCTTGAGAAGCCATGCTGTAAATTTTTGTTGTAACCTTAAATAGAGTATTTGAAATTGAAGTTACTTCACCCCAGATAACAATGTCAGCTCCTAAATCTGCACCCATTTTGGCAATTTCTTCTGTGCCAGCATAAGACAAATTGGAAATTCCTGTTTTTTTAAAGATTTTTGCTACATCGTTTAATTTGATAAGTTCGAGTTTATCATTTTTTTTGAACACCGATTTGAAATCTCTCCTCATCAAAGCATTGGCAACATAATCGCTCTCACGGTCATTATTCTCAAAATCTATGATTGCAACTTTCTGGATTTTGGCATTTATGATGCTTTGTAAAAGCAGTAATATTAATCCAATTAAAACAATCTTTTTCACTATATCCTCCATAATATTTTTTGATTTTCAAAATTTTGAATTTGATATATAAGGCAAGAACTTTTTGAGTTATTGTGTCTTTTTTTTTAAATTTTTTATGATGTAAAAAATAGTAATATCATTCAAAATACCCAAAATTCCCATTGCAAAAAGATAGATAACCATTTGAGGATATTTTAATAAATATCTAAAATCTAATAACCGAAAACCAATTCCACTTTCCACACCTAACATTTCGGCGGCAATTATTATTGTCCAACCCAATCCCCAAATCACTCTGAATAAATTTAATAAACCTACAATCGTGAACGGGATTTCAATAAATTTTAGAAGTTGCCAATTATTGGCTCCATTCACTTTGGCTTCATCAATATAATCTTGAGGGATTTCAGCAAAATGGCTTGCTGAAACCATAGTTGTGGGAAAAAATAGTGTTATGAATATTATGAATGCAACCGGAATTTCACCCAAACCAAACCATATTATGGCAAAAGGCAGCCAAGCAAATGGTGAAATATGTCTGATGAAATTTATGGTTGGCAAAAATAGATTATTTAGCCACCGAAAATGGTGCAGAAAATATCCAATAATTATACCGCAAAGCCAAGCAATTATTGCAACGATAGTTACTCGAAGAAAAGATACCGATATATCAACTATCAACAGTTTAAAAGAAAATTTCATATCGATAAAATCAGAAATTTTCAATCCGAGCGAGATAGATAAAATCAGAAAAAATATTATTACAAAAGAATTTCCCAAAATGCTACTGTTTTTCAAAGTAAACATCTTCCGATTTTACAGACCTATCAAGATAGCCAAGTTCCAACATTTTTTTTATTGCACTAATTTCAAAATTTTTACCATCTTCGTCCAAACCCATTATGTATTTGGTGTGAAGCAATGATTGCTCTGCATATTTTGGCTGAAGCTCATAAAATCTTTCCGCAGCATTTTTTGTTTTTGAAAAGGATTTATTTATTGCTTCTGCACTTTTTTGCATTCCACTCAAAAAATTGTTTATATTATCTAATTTGGTTTCGAGAGCTACTTCTGTTGCCGCTATATTGCAACAAGTATGAGAAGGAAAATCCTCACCGTACCAATAGACAATATGAAATTTATCCGTAAATTTGAAAATGGAAGGAACATAATAACTGAGAGCGTCCACTTCTCCAGATTTTAGTGCAGTAGCCATATCCATCGGTGTTCGGAAATAAACAAGTTCAAAATTCAGAGCATATTTTTCAGAGATCATTTCGGCAAAGACATCCAAAGTTGAAGCTCGCAAAACACCGATTTTTTTCCCTTTCAAATCACTCAATTTTGTATATTCTTTTTTTGTGATGATGCCATCACTTTCTCGTTCCAAAAATGACAAAACTTTTACTTTTTTACCTTTTGCCACATCGTTCCAAATGTAGGTAAAAGGTAAAATGGCTACATCAATTTTTTCGGCTACCAAAGCCTCATTTGTTTCCCAACCAGAGTTGAAATGTTTTATGACATAATCTTCTTTTTCAAGGACACCAATGTCAAATCCAAATTCCAAAGGTAGATGGTTTAACGAAGGTTTGATGATACCAATTGTCAATTTACTCGGATTTTTTTTTGAACAACCGAACAGTGATAATAAGAGAATAACAAACAACAAAAACGCTTTTTTCATAATTTCCTCCAATAATTTTTTTTCATGATTTTTTCCAACACAAACAGCCTGTTTATTTTGCAATAATTGCAAAATAATAAATAAAGCCACCCGCACGACAGTCAGGGTGGCTTTATTTAAAACCTAGATCTTTACTGTGATTTATTTTTTTAGCTTAATTCTAATATCGTTCTTTTGATTATTTCAATACTTTTCATTAATTCATCTTTCGTGATTACAAGCGGTGGTGCAAAGCGAATTATATGTCCGTGAGTTGGTTTTGCCAATAATCCATTTTCTTTCAATTTTATGCACACATCCCAAGCTTCAATTCCATTTTTCGGTCTAATAATAATTGCGTTTAAAAGACCTTTTCCTCTCACGAGTTCGATTAGTGGAGAGTCGATTTTATTCATTTCGGAGCGAAATATTTTGCCAAATTCTTCTGCTTTTTCCGTTAGATTTTCTTCAATAATTACTTCCAAAGCAGCTTTAGCAACAGCACAAGCAAGTGGAAATCCACCAAAAGTAGAACCGTGTTCACCCGGCTTTATCGTCAGCATAATTTCTTTGCTTGAAAGAACTGCAGAAACAGGAAGAACACCACCAGAGATAGCTTTTCCTAAAATTATGATGTCTGGTTTTATGCCCGCAAAATCACTACATAACAAACGACCAGTTCTGGCGATTCCAGTTTGAACTTCATCTGCAACGAATAACACATTGTGTTTTTTACAAATATCGTAACAATCTTTTAGATAATTTTCATTGGGGACAAAAACACCAGCTTCACCTTGAATTGGTTCAACGATAAAAGCCGCAATATTTTTACCTTGTTCCTCTAATATTTTTTCCAAAGCTCGTGAATTATTGTAAGGAATTATCTCAATTCCAGGAGTGAAGGGACCAAAATCTTTTCTGCAATCTGGATCGGTAGAGGCAGAAATAATGGTTATTGTGCGACCGTGAAAATTTCCTTCCGCAAAAATGATAACGGCTTTATTTTCTTCAATTCCTTTTTTTTTATAACCCCATTTTCGTGAAAGTTTAATGGCAGTTTCCACGGCTTCAGCACCAGTATTCATCGGCAATATCATTTCATAGCCAAAAAATTCGGTTATGAATTTTTCATATTCTCCCAGTCTGTTATTGTAAAAAGCACGAGAAGTCAAAGTGAGAGTGTTTGCTTGCTCGGTGAGTGCTTTGATGATTTTGGGATGGCAATGGCCTTGATTGACGGCAGAATATGCCGATAAAAAATCAAAGTATTCTTTCCCTTCTGGATCCCAAACTTTTGTCCCTTTTCCTTTTGCCAAAACTACTGGAAGAGGGTGATAATTGTGAGCTCCATAATTTTGTTCGAGCTCAATTGATTCTTGACTGCTAATATTTCCAAATTTTAATTTGTCAGCCATAAATCCTCCCAAATTTTTATTATTTTGAGTACTTTTTTTATTTATTTAGTTTAAATGTCAAATAGTTTATTTGTACGATTTCCTTGACAATTGAGATAGATACAAATAACGGTCAAAATCGCTAATTGGAGGTTTGTAAAATTGTGAAGGCTAATTTTAAGAATACAGCTGTAATTGTTCCTGTTTATAATTCGGAAAAATATTTGGAAGAACTTTTTGGACGAATTTTTAAGTTTGTTCCAAAAAGACAAGTTGTTGTCGTAAATGATGCATCCGAAGATAGTTCCAAACAAATTTGTGAGGGAAATGGGGTTCAATTTGTCGATTTGAAAACGAATTGTGGAAAGGGAAATGCCATTCAATTGGGTTTTGAAAAAGCTAGAGAAAAAGGATTCCATTTTGCTTTTACAATTGATAGTGATTTGCAACACAAACCCGAAGATTTTCCAAATTTTATACAAAAACAAAACGAAATTAATGCGGATATGATTATCGGAAAACGCGATTTTTCTCTTTCCAAAATGCCATTTATGAGAATTTTGAGTAACACAATTACGAGCGGAATTATCTCGATTGTGAGCAAAAATAAAATTTATGATTCTCAATCTGGCTACCGACTTTACAATCTTAATACCGTAAAAAATATGAATTTTGTTTCCAAACGCTATCAATTTGAATCTGAAGTTATTATCAAAATTGCTAAACAAAATGGCGAAATTGGGTTTACTAAAATTGATACAATTTATGATGGACAGAAAAGTTATATTTCACATTTTCGCGACATCAAAGATTTTGTAAAAATAGTTTTATATGAGTTAAAAAATTGATGAAAAGGAAAATAGATGAAAATATTATTAACGAATGATGATGGTTTTGATGCGCTCGGAATCACTGTTTTAGCTGAAGAATTAAAAAAAAATGGACACGATATAATAGTTGCTGCACCACTAACTCAACAGAGTGCAAAGTCGCATTCAATCTCGCTTTTCAAGCCAATGAAAATAGTTGAGAAAGCGGAAAATTATTTTGCCATTTCTGGCACGCCAGCCGATTGTATGATTCTTGCCTCCCAACTTTTGGTAGATAAAAATATCGATTTAGTAATTTCAGGAATTAATGCCGGGCAAAATATGGGAGAAGATGTCTTGTATTCTGGAACGGTTGCAGCCAGTATTGAAGCGATGTTTTTGAATTACAAATCTATAGCAATTTCAATTACTTCTTACAAAAATCAAAAGTTCAAAACGGCAGCTCGATATTTATGCGAAATGCTTGAAAATGGTATTCATAATAAAATTGGAAAGGATGAAATTCTAAATATAAACGTTCCAAATTTGGATTATGATGAAATTATGGGAACCAAAGTTACCTGCATCGGGCATAGAATTTATTACAATTTCGTGCGTGAAGAAAAAAACGAAAATGGAGATGCAGTTTATTTTATTGGTGGTGATGAACCACATTGGGCGGAAATTGAAAATTCTGATGCAAATGCTATAAAAAATG
>CAYQOZ010000017.1:0-21390 GCA_964419355.1 uncultured Candidatus Cloacimonadota bacterium
ACTCTGGATTATGCCATTCAGCAGCCGGCATTAAGGTGCCAGACATATGAAAATTTCCGGGAATATTTGTAGCTTGGTGAACCTCTAAAATTTCATCAAAACCGCTTGTTTCTTGAGGATATTGACCGTAAAAAACTTCTGTGTAAGTGAGACCTTGATTGCCATGATGAACAAAAGCACAGTTTCCACCGCGAAAATCTCGATTTACATCAGAAATAAATTCATCAACTACTTTTTGATTATTTAAAATTTTAATTTGAAAAGTAAGTTTTTCTTTCTCAATTTGATTTTTAAAATCAAACTCAAATTCTAAAAGATTGCGTGATGGTGTTCGTAGAAATGAGTTATTTCCTCTTATTTCAGAGATTTTATTTATCTCAAACAAATTGTCGAAAAGCAAAGTTTCATTCTCCAAAATTTTCAAATTCAAAGATAAATTTAAATTAGTAAAATTATCCACTCTCTCTTTTTGATTACACATATCATCGAAAGTAATGCGTAAAAAAAGTTTTTCGGTTTCGATACGCACAAATACAGATGAAATATCACCAGTTTGCGATGTGCAATCGCCAATTTCGTCAAAACCAATAAAATCCTCAAATTCCCAATTTTCTGGTTTTCCCGAAATCTGAAAACCAATTAATAACTGCGTGCAAATTAACAAAATTAGAATTACTATTTTTTTCATAACACCACCTCACATTTTTTTATAGTGAAGACAAAGGGAACAATCTTGAAATTATAGCAAGGTATTTATTAAAATAATTTGATGTGAATATGTTTTTATTTTATCAAAATCATTTTGCGTGCATCAACAATTGTATTATCTAACACAAGTTTGTAAAAATAAATCCCATTCGCAAATTTACTCGCATCCCAAATAATTTTTTCATTAACTCCTAATTTATAATTGGTAATTGGTAATTGGTCAACAAGTTGCCCTTTTACGTTGTAAATATCAATTTTAATATTTTCGATGGTTTCAGTGTTTAATACAAACGAAATATTCGTTTCACCACTAAACGGATTGGGATAATTATAATAATTATCCTATCTACGTTTATAACATCATCATCAGATTCACCAGAATTTGATGGTAAACTAAAATTTTGATCCTCAATTATTTCATCATTATTTAAAGTGATATTCTCTATCATTTGAGGTTCATAATTGAGCAAAGAAGCAGATAAATTATAGTTATTCGGTTTTAAATCTATTGAGTATAGCTCATTTGAATTGGGGTGAGTTATAAAATTATCAGTTTTTATGACAACATCTTCGAGATTACCATCACCATCTAATAGGGTGGCTACTCCACTAATTGAACCAAATTCTTGGGTAACTGCAATTGCTTCAATGCAAAAATTGTAATCATTTTGAGATGGAAGTTCAGTCCAACCTGTATTTCTGGTAAAAGCACCTTTTCCGACAATTCGAGGTCCTGCATCATGATAAGCAAATTCGCCAGTTGAAGAAGTAATTTTATATCCAACGTAATACACATTTGAGGAATTTATTGGAACGAAAAAATCTAATGGAACTTCTAACCACTCATCAGCAATAAAATCTTCTATTCGTTTCTCGGAAACCAAACATTCACCTAACCAAATTTGAGCGAATAGTTCACCATCTGAGGAATTAATGGGAGATTTAAATCTAATCTTTGAAAAAATATCTCCATCTAAAGTTACCAATTCCTCAGTCGTCATTTTAATGGCACAAGTTAAGGTGTAGTTAGCAATAAAGTTCCACTTATCAACGACATAATTTGCATAACTAAATGTCAAATTACCCGCATATTCTGCTAAATTAAAATCTATCACTTGATTTTCTAAAGTAATAACTACATTTTTTTCTTCAAAATAATTTCCTTCTAAGTTTGCAATTGCCACATAATTTCCTGGCAAAACATCTGAAATTGAATAAAATCCATTCTCATCTGCAACAGCTGAATTAATGAATTCTCCATTCTGATATAATGCGATGTGCGAATTTACTGGATTTATTGGTGCAGTTACAACTCCAGTAACCGCTTCATAATTTCCTAAATCAAATTGAATAAAATCGTTATTTTCATCAATATAAATTTCGAATGAATCGTAAAATACTCGTCCATCTTGAATGGCGGTTGCAATGTAAGTTCCCTCTTTTACTGCTGGAATTTCAAAATCGCCACTGTATAAATCTACATAAACTTCATAAAAATATTCACCGTCCAAAGTAATATAAGTTCCTGGAGTAGAACCACCTACGATACTCACATTACCATCAACACTAACAGGAATTTCTCCACCTTCAATATTCAAAACACCACCACTTACGATCGAATAATTAGATGGAATTTCAGAAGGCAATAGATACCAACATGTTTGATTTGAATCCCCCCAACCCATGTTCAAATGAAAATAACCGTCTGTGTTATATCCATCACAAATAATTGAATGTCCACCACCTTCAGCGTTGTAAACAGAAAGTTGAGCTGGGCGCATCAATTTCATATTTTCTTGTAGATTGTCGTAAAAACTACCAGACATATTGTAGTAGTATCCATTATCAAAATCAAATTTGTTTCGCAAATTATACCCGACCGCAGACGTTGAGGCACTCGACCCATTTGAGCTGTATTGCATCTCTACCGCAACGCCACAAGCAAAAGAGAGAGCCGCCATATTATCAACAGTAAGTTCCATCTCAAACTCATAATGATTCCAAAGGTCTAATAAATAGCCATTCAATTCGGAAAATGATGGGAAATCACGTGACTGATAGTCATTATCAATATCAATTCCACCGCCTGCATAATAATCATCATAATTATTGAAAGTTAAAACAGGATTGCCTATAAATTTATGGAAATTTACAATCTGGGCCATAGCAGTCGCCACACAACCCACATTAGAGCGTTCATCACTATTATCGATTGGACAAAAATCATTATAAATTCCACCCTGATTCCAATTAGTTTCCACCCATCCATCTGTAGGTGTAGAGTTTTCAGCAGGCCATTGCTGAAAGGTTCTGTTTGCATTAAATTTACTCTCTACTAAATTTTGCCAAGCTAATTGATTTTTATTTTTTTGTGCGGAACTGAGGTGAGCAAGACGGAGTTCAATATCTTTTGTTAACATTTGAATTAAATTATTTTTTGGTTGGTCAAAATTTTCAAGATTAGCTTTCATAGAATAAGCAATAATAGGATGAATGTCGTTATCATTGCTTACAACCACAAAGCCGGAAGGTTCAAGCTGAAAGATGTGTAATTTTTCTAAACTAATGAAATCGATAATTTTTGCATTTTCCGATTTGTAAAATAGAAAATTATTTGCTATTTTTTGGGCAGTTAATAAATCTTGTGGAATTGCAACCAAACCACAAAAAATCATTAAAAACACAACACTCAAAGTTATTTTTTTCATATTTTTTTACTCTCTCGCAAATTTTAAAACTACAATTTAATAGCCCCTCAATTTTTATTGAAGGGCTATTAACAATCTTGCTATTTCACGGAATTCAGCTTTGCTGGCTTTGAAGATGTAACAATTCCACCATTATTAGCTGTAACTCGGAAAAATTTCATGATTGATGCACCAACTGATTCAAAAGTTGTTTCTATTATCGGTTCTACATTGATTTGAATATATTCACCGTCTGGAGTATTACAAGCATAAATATTGTAGAAATCTACACCTACAGCAAAATCCCAACTGATGGTCCTTACTACATGCCCAACATCATCTACGGATACAACGATTTGCACATTAGTTGGTGCAAGTGGTTGTGACAATGCTTCATCCACCGTAATCGTTACGGTGGCAATTTGTGAATCAAGCTCTCCATCAGTAGCATAAAAAGTAAACGAATCAACGCCAAACCAATCTACATTTGGAGTGTAAGTTCCATCTACATAATTTCCGTTTAAAGGTGCATCAAAGACAATGAAAGTCACAGCATCACCTTCTAAATCACTTCCTGTAAGTGTTATTTCAACAGCAACATCTTCAGTAGTTGTAACTTCGATATTATCAGCAGTTGGAGAAGTATTTGTTCCATCTAAAGGTAACTCTTCCAAAACACTCACATAATCATCGGCGGCTAAGTTATCATTAAGTTTTGTACCATTAAACCCAACTCCACTCAAATACGATGGATAATCATTGTAATCATCTAAATGGAAAAGAGCAATCGTATTTTCATCTGTTTCATAACCAGCTGAAATTGCTGAAATTTGGAAATGTTTGTGAGCAACATCAGAAATTCTTATCTCATCGATTTTACCGTGAAGCTGTCTTTCGTAACCACCCCAATAACGACCGCCTATATTCAAAGCATTCAAAGAATTTGATAAGCTCCAAAGCACATCTTCTTCCGAATCATTTAAAACACCATTTACATAGAGATTTGCAGTGGTGCCATCAAATGTTGCGGTGATGTGATACCAAGTTTCAAACATCAAATCATTAGAAACCAAACCGCGTAAAATTCCATCATCATTATCGCGTTCAAAGAAATTTAATTTGAAATCACCTTCTGCAACAGCAGCTCCGAGTGCCATCGTAAATACACCACGACGGTCCATAACTACATCATAACCATCACGAGAGTCAATATTTATCCAACATTCAATTGTCCAGTTATCAGAAATATCAAGTAAATCTGCATCATCATTTACGCCAAACGATTTTGTGCCATCTAAAACAATGGCTTGTTGATTATCAAAATAGGCTAAATCTGTAAAATTACGAATGCCTGTATCCTCATATTCACCATCGGAAACTGTTATCGTAATTTCTGCCAAACCATCCCATAATTCCTCGCCTATAGATGGTGTTACTGTCAAAATATCATCTGTAACTTCAACGGTAAGATATTCACTCGATGAAATTGCTGAATAATTTAAGTCATCGGTATCGATATCCGTCGCTGTTAATGTGAAAGAAACAGCGATAGATTCATCTGTCCAGCTGGATGCAACTTGATCCAAAATAGGTGCATCATTAATCGCATTTACCGTAATGGTTACAGTAGCAATTTCAGAATCGACAGTGCCATCATTGGCAACATAAGTAAATGTATCAATGCCAAACCAATCTGCATTTGGAGTATAAACATTATCTCCATAAGTACCGTTTTCTGGTGAAGTTACTACTGTAAATGTTAACTCATCACCATCTGCATCACTACCGGTGAGAATAATTTCAACTGCAACATCCTCATCGGTTGTTACATCAATATTATCTGCAAAGGGCGCGGTGTTTGTTGCAATATCATGAGGATGGCTGCCCAAATAATCCCAAGTTTCATTATCAAGCACAATCCATTCAGAATTATCTGGATTTGTGCCAGCAGAAATTGACCAATCTGTATTGCCATTTGCAATTTCAGCTTTTCTTACTAATGTATGATCCTGGGTTCCATTTGTTATTCCGGCAACATCCCAGCCAGAACCGGGATCACCATCGTAATTACCGAGCCAATCCAAAACAATATAATTATCTTCCACACCAAAGACCAATCCAAATCCATCATCTCCATTACTGAGATAACTGTAAGTTTCATCTGCAAATGCAAGAATAGAATCGTCTGCACTACCATGAGCAATTATGTAAACATCACCAGCTACTATCGTGGCGCCATCCGTAAAATTATTCCAATATTCATATTCACCAGGAGTTGTAGGTGCATTTGAAACATTTGGGAATGCATAATAGAAAAGATCTATTGCTGTTTCGCCTGCGTTGTAAATTTCCAGATATTTGTTGTAACTACTACCTTCTGCATATTCAGAGAAAAATAGGTTGCCAGCATCTTCAATGTAAACACAAGTTCCATCATCTCCTGTTGCTAATGGGTTATAATTCAATGCTAACTCGTCTGTACAGCCTAAAACTGCTTCCATTGGTAATTCTGCCGAAACATCCATATAATCTGCTGAAGTTATATTAGTATCACCTATTGTTCCTGTTAAACCAGCACCTGTTTCATAGGTAGGTGGATTACCCGCATCTTCAAAATGCATCAATAAAACTGTATTTATATCTACTGTATAAGGTGAATCATAAACACTCGTTTGCATACTTTCGATACTTCTAGCAATATTGGAAACACGGACTTCATCCACATCTCCATTCAATTGTCGAGAATAACTTCCCCAATAGCGACCACCGATATTCAAACCAGCAGATGCATAATTCAAATCCCAATCGACATCATTATCTGTTGCTACCATTACTTCGTTGATGTAAAATTTCGCATCAACACCATCATAAGTAATCGCCACATGATACCACTCTCCAAATGACATTGAAACATTTGAGCCATCAGATTGCATCGAGGCAATAACACTATCACTACTGTTCCTTGCAGCAAATTTAACAGCATAATCTCCAGTCGGAACAATGTCATCACCAGTTAGATAAAGAGTAATTACACCTCTACGGTCTAATACACAATCCCAAGTGATTCTTTCATCAATGTTTATCCAAGTTTCAAAAGTCCAATTATTGGACACGTCAAGTACATTTGAACCATCGTTAACATAACACGATTCTCCACCAACAAAACTAATTGCATTATTTGCAAAAAGTCCACTCCCCATCAGTGTCATCAAAAGCACTAATCCAAAAAATAACTGTGTTCTCTTTTTCATTTGCTACCTCCGTATTTTTTATTCACCAATTGGCGAATGTTTATTTTATTAACAACATTTTCTTTGTTTGAAGCAAATTATTGTTAGCTACTAACTTGTAGAAATAAACGCCTGATGAAAGTTTATCAGCTGAATAAACAATTTCATTCATTCCTAAGTCATAATTTCTAATTTCTAATTGGTCAACCCGTTGACCCTTTACATTGTAAATTTCTATTTTTACTTGTTCAGATTGTTCGTTATTCAAGTTAAATGAAATTATCGTTTCAGAATTCAATGGATTTGGAAAATTTCGCAAATTATAGTTGGGAACTTCTGCAATATTATTTTCTTCAGAATTTGAACCTTCAGGAAATTCAATGTTTATAGAAGCATATTTTAGCATTCCACCATTTTCGATACCATTTCCTAAAACATGAGAACCATAACTGTTGTCGTCCAAAAAGAACAAGTGTAGTTTTCCGTGTGTGTCATCAATTTCTTCGATGTAATCTCCTGGATAGAGATAAACTGGAATCATATCATCAAATTCCGGCACGAAATTTTCATCATCAGATTTTGCGTTCATTAAAATTGGCTCCGACCAAGTTAGTCCATTATCAGAAGAGATAGCAATTGCTATCTCTGGATATTCTGCCCAATCTTCATACTCGGGCAACTCATCTGTATTTGCAAATTTTGCATTTAATCCATCGTGCCAAGTTGCAACCAACCAACCATTTTCCTCATTTTTGGCAATTTTGTAAGTGTTTTCATCCGCAGCATCTAAATGGTATTGGAATGGCCATCCACGCACATAATCCACTTTGCCATCTTCGGTATAATTATCTACTACACCATCTTCATCTAAATCCCATGGTAACATTGGGTTATCATCAGCTGGATTTGCACCTTGTGGATACAAATCAAAAAATCCAAACTCGTGGGTATTTACATCAAATTTAAATTCTTTCGGATAAACGCAATGCCCCCAATACAAGACTTCCTCACCATACTCGGCTTGCAAGCCCATATTGGCAATAAAACGAATGGTGGAATTATCTATAAACTCAGCATTAAAATGTCCAGAAAACCGAAAGAAAAAATTCATATTTTCGTAAGGGTCACCATCGGCATCAATAAAAAAATGTGAGCCGTTTTCATTTAATGGGTTATCCACATATTTTTTATATTCATCATGATAATATTGGAACTCACCAGCACCATAATTTTCATTCAAAAAACAGAAAAATCCATATTGTACATTCCAGCCAATAAAAGCGACAGTCCCATCAGTTTCAGAGGTTACAAAAGCCCATTTAGATTGTGTATGAATTTCTGGGTCATCACTATCCCACTCATCCATTTGTGGAATAGTAGAGTAAGTCCAATCAAGTGGCGTCATATTATCTAAATCTGTAGTGGTAAAATCCGCATAAGCAATTAGCGGATTACGTGCACTTGTAACTCCGTGGTTAGTAGCATTTGCAGCAGTAATATAAACACGACGGTATTCTACACCCAATGGTGATGGTCCAATATTCACATTTGGCCAAATAAATTTATCATCTTCGTGCGGTGAACTAATATTGCCATTATCAATCGCTATTTCGGGAGTGTTCCACATTCCAGCACCACCCATTGCATGGTAAAAATCATAAGAATAAAGAATTTCCTGTGGATTATCGTCGTCGACATCCACATGCCAAGCTGTGAATGGGTTAGCTGTTACAGGATCAATGTCCATTCCCAAAAAACCTTCCCAAATATTGTCGTTTGAAATGGTTGAGGTGGTAACAATATTTCCGTTTTGGTCGATATAACTAAAAAATGCACGACGATTGCCAGTGGCTGTTTCTTTTGCTTGATAACTTATATAAATACCGCCTGCGTTATACCCATTTGGAGTGGAAATTTCTGGTTGCACCTTAATTGGTAAACCGTTGTAACTTCCCGGTTGATAATCGTAGTAGGTTAAACATAAATTTGTTGGTGGCGTGATGAATTCATAATTTGGAGCATCTCTACCATTTTTAATTTCAGTTGCTTTGAACCCCTTTTCCACAATTTCGACTTGTTTATTTTCTGCAAATAAGCTTAAAGTCAAAATTAGTACTACTCCTAAAAACAGATACATTTTTTTCATTTAACTTCCTTCCTTTTTTATTTTATGATGACAAATTTATTTACTTTAATTTCGCCAGTATCTTCATTTTTTACAGAATACAGATATACTCCGGGTGCTGTAATTTGATTATTTCTACTCAATAAATCCCACGCATGAATTCCAGAACTGGCAAGACCGGTGTAACTTGCTTTACTAATGGTAATAATATCTTCTGCATATTCACCATTGTGCTGAATTGTATCCACTAAATCACCCGCTAAAGTGAAAATTTTAATAGTGCACTTTTCAGGAATATTTACAAACCAGATTCTTCTACTTTTATCGCCCTTTTCATCATTTTCTCGGCGACCATCAAATTTGCTTTGACCGATATAAGGGTTAGGTACAACATGGATATTATTCATTTCAGATTTTGCAGAAGGACCTGGAATAAATGTTTTCATATTTGCATTAGTATCACGACCCGATTGAATTGGCGCTAAGCCTTTTTCGGGCATACCTCTATCCCATGAAGTTACCGCAATGTAATATTCAAATCCCTTAGGTGGATTATGAATTTGGTAATAATAATACCTTATAGAAAGTCGCTCAATGCGATGTGCTTCATTTTCTAAATTTCCATCAATGTAAGATTGTCCAGCGTGTCCAATTAATGGAATCAATTTATCTTCGTAAAGTGCAAGATAGATATCATCAGCCAAAGCTTGGTTTTTGAAAAGCAAAGCTTGGTCATCAAAGCTTAAATTGCTGGCATAATTTTGCAAACTATCAGAGTAGCTAATTTCATAATTATAAACAGGATAACCATAAATTTCATCGCCAATTTCGTAATTGACCAAATTATACATTTCATCAAAATGATAATAATTGCAATCTATTTCTTTTGCTTGATGTAGATTTGGTAAACCTTCATCAATGAGTAATTCACCACCAAAATTGTAAAAATAAGATGTGTTTGAATTCACTAAGTAATCTTCTCTATCTTGCCAAGTATCTTTTTTATCCCATTCATCTTCCAAAATCCAATCTTCTTGAGAACCACTTGCAGATCTGCTCCAAACAGAATAACCTTGAAAATCATGACGCAATCGATAACCAGTCCACGGATTTACTAATGCATTTTCATTATAGATGCCATCGTTCCAATTTTCTGGTTTGAATTCATCTGGCATATCAGCTTCAACATTATCGATATGGCTATCAATTTCTGAGATTGAACTTTGCCAGCCGATTTGTTCATTTGTAACGGTGATATTATCTACATTTTCTATTTCAGCACGATTATTCCAATAGACATTTAAAGTATTGGCATCATCTTCAAAGCTTGTGTACATGTCGGGAATTGCAGGTGGTTCCGGTCCCACATAATGCACAAATAAATCTGGTTCTACCACAGTTTGCAGGTTTTGTGCTTCGCCATAAATTAATTTTGCCCAAACAGATTGATTTTTCAATTCTTGGATATTATCTTCGGGGAAAATTGCAATAACGATTTTCATTGTTTTTTCGGGTGCGAGATTCCACGAATTCTCGGTTGGAGCATCTAAACCTTGCATATCACCATAAAAGCCATATAAATAACGTGTGTCTTCAACCGGTGAAGTTGCTCCTGCCAACAAGGAAACATAAATATTATTATCAGGATTTTTACCAGAAAGAAGCCAATATTTTTCGTTAGCAGTCAAACCTGTTGGATTCGGATTTATTGCATTTCCGTCTTTTGGTCCTTCACCTTGTTCCCAATACCAACAGGCAAATTCTAATTGCTCGGGATCTGGTGTGCAAACGCGTGAACCAACGTAGCCAGTAGTTAAACCTTGATCTCCATCTGCATCGTAAGTATATGCAAATTCATATCCTTCTCCGGGGACATAACCACTAACATCATCATTGCACCTATCGGCTGCTCCCCAAGCTTGTGGACCCACATCAGAGTCCATATAAACCCCCATCACGCAATCAAATAGAGTGTCAGCCGGATTCATGTTAGTAATGTCAAATTCCACATATACAAGATTTTTAATATGCTCATAACTCCATTGATAACTGAGCTGTCGCACTCGCACATTCAATGGATAGTGGGTGTTTCCACTTTTTGCACTACCCCAATCTCGCTGACCTAAAGTTCCAAAAGGGCTGTAATCATAGTAGTATGAGATGTAATCTTGTTCTGAAACTGGGTAACCATCTTCGTCTAAAAGACCGTCGTTATCGTCATCTGTTGGCTGAACAAAACTGTATGAAGTATTGGATTCATCCGCAAGATTTACGAAACCGAGCGGAAACCAAATGTCTAAATTATCAATATGTCTAAATTATCAATTATGGGGTTAATATTATCAATATCAGCAAGCCAAATGTTTTCGTAATTGTCAAACTCATCTGGCAAACTTTCTCGGAAAGGAAATGCATATCCAACCGGATCTTCATCGATTAAGCCATCACCATCGTCATCAATTCCTTTTCGTTGCGTTCTGATTGTGGAATTTCCCGTTTCGTCAGAAGCGTTATATACTTCATAGTCTTCTAGAGCCGAATTTTCCAGCGGATTATAAGCTGGTAAAAATTCAAAAACATCCCACCTTCCATCGTAACCAACTGTTACTAAAGTATCGACAACAAGACCAAATTCAGTAACTTCAGAAGTTACATCAAATTCATCTTCGGGATTGTCACTATTCCAGTAAAGTTTTTCGCCGAAGCTGTTCCTGCGAACTTTTTTTGCCCCAAACCAAAGTGAACCTAAAAACAGATAATCAATTGCACTCCCACCCGGATATTCGAGTGATGGCCACTGGGGCGAACCAGCATAACCAGATCCAAAAAAACCGTAGTTACTAACTCGGAGCCAAATATTCCCAACATTATGTGATTGCCCTAAATCTAATTTTTTATCACTTGTATTTCCGACATCAGTTCTCGCTGAAATCGAGAGCATGCAAACAGTTAAAAGGATAGAAACTATGTATTTTTTCATCGTTAATCTAACTCGCTTAATATCGTATTCATTATATTTTTAACATCATCTACACGCATAAAAGAAAGTGGAAATCCAAAAATATAGCAATGATTATTTTCCGTGATTTTCCTAATCGCAACCGGTTTTCCATTAAATTCATTATACTGATTTTGAGATGGAAATTGGTCAAAATCATCAACATCATCCCACTCTTCAAAACTTGTTCCTGTCTCTGGCTCTTTACAGCCAAATTTGTAGAAAGTTTCGGCAGTATGATTTTCGAAATATGCAACTGGGCCTAAGCCTTCTCTTGAAGTAACAAAATCAACAAAATTTGGAAGTTGCAGATAAATAGTTTCATCTGTTCCATTCTCTGGAATTGCCTTGTTGAAAAACTGTAATTTCAAAAAACTACCTTCAGAATCATCAAAAGTAACCAAATTGACAATATCCTCTTCTGCTGGAATTCCAAAATATTCTGCAAATAGACTCAACCCGTTATTAATAAAGTAATCTTGAACATTTTTCATTTCAGAACCAGAGCTGAAAATAATATTCCCTCCACCTTTTAAATACAAATTTAAAGGATCGGATTCCAATCCAAAATTACAATCATCCACCATATTATCAGAATGATAAATAATTGCTTTGTAATTTTGCAAATCTGTCGGAGAAAAAACAGATTTATTAAAATGCAATTTAGCTAAGTTCATTTCATTTGAAATTAAATTAAAAACGCTTTCACGCTCGATTTCGTCAATTAATCCACCATTAAAATCAGATAAAAAATTACGATAAGCGGCATCCAGTGTGCTGTCAGGGGCAAAAATAGAATGATGCGGATCGTCATCAATTATCAAAATATCAGCCCTATCTTCCTTAGCAATCTGTTCAATAAGTTGAAAAGTAAAATTTGCTGGACTTTGATCAACTTCACCTTGTAAATCAACAGCCCTAATTTCTAAATTGTGTGTTGTAGATTCTAAATTTAAAAGAACTATATTTTGTGCAATTTCATGATTAATTGGTATTCGAAACCAGCTTTTTCCATTTTCATCAGTTATTAAATTTTCACTTTCGGGGGGAAGTGGCGCATAATAATATGGCTCCTCATTTAAACGAATATCAAAATACTCAATTTTTGAATAATATAAGTTACCATTAGCATCTTCAACATCATTATAATAATTTGAAAAAGGATCATCTTCTGCATATTCTCCACGCCAACCCCAGTGAAAATAGATTTTTAAATCATTGCTATTTATTGCTGTAAAATCTCCATCTTTATCAATCCAGAATGGTGTTGAATAATGCAAACCATCGACGGTTTCAGTTGAAGGAATCACTTTATTGATAGTTTCATCGCAATGCGGTGTAAAATGATTTTCACCCAAAACAAAGGTGTCACGAACATAAATTAAGCTTTCTGGGGAAAATCCATCTTTTACTGCAAATGAAATTGAATCAGGTAAAGACTCAATCCCAGCTTTATCAACTGCTTTCACAAAAAGAAAAGTAGAGTCCAGCGGAGTATCATCTACAAATGTATTGGCAGAAATAGTTGGATAAGTATCTCGTGTTAAACGCAATAATGACACATCATCTTGATTTATGGTGGAGAACCATTCCCCGTATCCATCTTCATTCGTGATACTTTCATCATCAATCCGTTTTTCAAGTTTATATAAAAAATAATCTGGAATTGGATCGACATAAGCATCATTATCAAACATTTCGAATTTAAAGATAACTCCTAACCCAACTGTTTTCCCAGCAATATCATATTCTAGTGTTGACGCAGTGTCAATATTTACCGATGGTGGTAATGAATTTACGGTGTAATACTTTTGAATAATATTGCTTTCCAGGTCATAGTTATCTTTGCATTTTACCTCGAAAACACTCATGACACTAGCACTGTCACCCTCTACATTGGCCGGAAAATTAATGGTTGCATGAGCATCAGATGTCCAAATGGTTAAATCAGCATTGGGATCATCCATCGGAATTGATTCATCGGCACCACTTTGATAGTGATAAACCCAGCCATCCGCATCGACAAAATTAAAATCAGGAGTTTCTATAAATGAGCCATCTTCTTTTAAAATCCTAAAGGCAAAATCTTCCACAGAACCATCGCTATCTTCGCCTTTCCAATATATTATCTGTTGAAATGAAATCGTGTCATTTGCCAATGAGGGGCTATCCACACCGTATGAAGATGTGATACGAATGGTCGGTTGGGAATTTACTGAAAGCGAATTTTTTCTACCACAAGTGGTGATAAATATTATCAATAAAATTGCGTAAAAGAGAGAATTTAAATTGTTTGTTTTTTTCATAATTCGCTATTTAACTGCAATGAGCTGTTTCAAATAATCCCACAATTTTTTGCCTTCATCGTAAAGGTCATAACTGTAATCCGCTTTTTTCCACTCCATCACAAATCTGTTCAGGGTGCCTATCACAAGTAGATAGACGTATTTTGATTCAACTTTATGAATCTCGTCACCTTGCTGACCTTTCTCAATTATTTGAATTATTTTGCGTTCATATTCTTGATAAAATTCACGAATTTGTTGGCGGTATATTTCGCCATCTTGATAGTAATTGAATGAACTTAGCGAAACAATTTGTTCAGGGTATTTTCCAATTCTAACACATCGTTCCAAAAAAATATCTTCTAACTTTTGAATACTCGTCTTGTCCGAATCAATTACAGATTCAAAAAAATTGAAAACACCATAAATCACATAATCAATTATACCATTCAAAATATCATCTTTGCTTTTAAAATGGCGGTAAAGTCCACCTTCTGAAATCCCAATTTTTTCTGCAAGCGACTTAATAGTGAGGAATTGTATCCCTTTTTTAGAAATTATTTGTAATGACGCCTCAATTATTTGAATCTGTCTTTTAGATAAATTTTCCATAAAAATCTCCTCTACAATTATTCACCATTCGATGCAAGTAAATATTTACTTGCTTCATTTTTTGGGTTGCAAAATATGTCAAGAAAAAATATTTTTTGGAAATCTACTTCATAAAAATGATTGACAAACTTCCGTAAATTTTATATTTTATCTCAAAATCACAAGAGGTTTAGATGAAATTATTTTTAAATATTTTAGTGTTTAGCTTTTTATGTTTTAGCACGATATTTGCTTTTGAGCCACATTTTATGAGTGATCCAGCCATCTCGCCAAATGGAGAACAAATTTGTTTTTCCTATTTGTCCGATTTGTGGATTGTACCATTCGAAGGTGGAAACGCAAAACGACTGACTTGCTCGCAAGGTGTAGATTCAAATCCTGTTTTCTCACCAGATGGAAGTTCAATTATATTCAATTCCGACCGTGATGGTTGGATTGGTATTTTCATAATACCACTTTCTGGCGACAAAGCTGAATCCATCTCAAAAGAAGGTCAAAAAATAATAGATTTTTTCCCCGATGGAAATCATCTTCTCACGGTTGCTGATGAACCGGGTTTTAGAAATAAATTTTTCAAATTAGATTTAGACGGTTCATTTTACGAAATTTCTGCATTTGGTGGAAGTTATGGTGCAGTTTCCAAAAATGGAGACAAAATTATTTTTGACCATTGGGGAAAACCAACTCGTGAAGCTTATCGTGGTAGTGGCAATGGTGAAATTTATGAATACAATCTAAAATTTAAAAAATACATAAAATTAACTAATACTAACTTTACAGAAAGATATCCAGTTTATTCAAATACCAGCAATTCTATCTTTTTTGCAGGTTCAGACGGGAAAGTATTTCAACTATTTCAAGTGGATAATTACGATTTTTCAAATAGGAAACAGCTAACTTTTTTTGAAAATTGGTCAGTGCGCGATATTGGTATTGCCAAAATTAATAATCGGCTTGTTTTTGAAAAATTTGATGAAATTTGGAGATACAACCCCGAAAAACAAACAGTAGAAAAAATTCGCATTAATATTCTTGAAGATTGTTTGCCAAATACTTATGTTAAGGAAAATGTCCAAAATAGAGCTAACAATTTTGTGATTTCACCAAACGGAAAACTTGCTGTATTTTCCTACAAATACGACCTTTTCGCAGTTCCAACAAAAGGAGGAAATGTAAAACAAATCACCACAAATCAAGCTGGAATTAAATCTATTGAAATAATGAATGATAATCAGACTATCTTTTTTACCAGTTACGAAAAAGGCGAATTGAAATTGTTCAAAGTGAATGTCACTAATTTTAACAAAATTGAAAAGTATAATTGGGATGATGATAAAAATATTTCTGATATTTATGCGTCACAAAATCAGTTATTAATTCGATTTTCTGATGAAAAACGGCGAGATAAAATTGCGATATCAGACAGTTTGGGTAGTAAAATTGAGACAATTATTGATAACCAATTTATCTGGCAAAATGTGGCAATTAGCAAAGATAAAGAATTTGCACTATATTCTGAACTTCGAGAACAATTATGGAGTAATCACCTATTTGTTTATGATTTCAAAACAGCTGAGAAACACCAAGTTTACAACTTTGACGGTTTTATGGGGAACTTTTTTTGGGGCAAAGATGGAAAATCTGCATTTTTCAAATGCGGTGATGAAATTTGCAGAATTGATCTAATTTCAAAAGAAGATTTTGCAAATAATAAAGATAATTGGAAACCCATTTTTTCATCTGAATCAGATGCAGAAAAATCTAAAAACAATAATTTGGAGATAAATTTCGAAGGAATTGAAAAAAGGATAAAACCAATCGTTTCAAAAATTGGATACAATGAAATTATTCACATTATCGATGATGAAAAACTTTACTATTACAACACTTTCGAGAATAAAACTGAAATTAGAAAAATAGATTATTATGCAAAAAAAGACGAATCAATCTATTCTTTTTCAAAAAAAATATCAAAAATAGAATTTAATGAGAATAGTGGTTGCTTCTATTTTTTAGATGGTAAAACTTTAAAAGAGATGAATTCCAAAACCCAAAAAATCACCATAATTGATCTTGATTTCAAATATGAATATGATAACCTGCAATTGAACAAAGATATTTTCACACAAGTTTGGCGAAAATATGGTTTTGAGTTTTATGATCCAGAAATGCACGGTGTCGATTGGAATGAAGCATACAACCGGTTTTACAAGTACACTGATTTTGCTATTAACACAAAAATCCTTGATGTCATTATCGAAGAGATGATGGGTGAGGTAAATGCTTCTCACACGCGTTTTACACCACGAAAATATGAGAAAAAATATCAAAAAGCTTTTGGCGGATTTGTTTTGGATTATGAAAATTATCCCGAGAAAGGAATTAAATTCAAAAAAATTTATGGCAATTCAAAATTAAAAAATCCGCATAATATTAAAAGTGGAGACACACTTTTGGAAATTGACGGGGTTGAAATTGGAAAAGGAAAACCTATAATACCTCTATTAATTGATAAAATCAACAAAAAGATAAAACTAAAAATTCTGACTAATGACTCCATTAAAATAGCAGAGATAAAAGGATTAACCTCTCGACAAAACAAAAATTTATATTACGATGATTGGATAGAACAGCGAAAAATAATGGTCGATGAACTTTCTGATGGTAAAATTGGCTACCTTCATATTCGGTGGATGAATGACAGAAGTTACAATAAATTTTTGCAAGATTTTTACGCTAATAATTATCAGAAAGATGCACTCATTATAGATGTTCGCAATAATGGTGGTGGAAATACGCATGATAAGATTTTGGAAGTTCTCACGAAAAAAGCATACGCACAAGTTTCTCGACGTTACTTTGATGGCATAAAACATAATGTTCCGCATGAAGCTTTTGAAAAACCACTCACACTTTTGATAAATGAAAATTCTTTCTCTGATGCAGAAATTTTTCCTGTAATTTTTCAGAATTTTGGATTAGGAAAAGTTATTGGAATGCCTACATCTGGTGCTGTTATCGGGACAAACAATTACACTTTAATGGATGGCTCTAAAATGAGGTTACCTCAAAATGGTTGGTATTTACTTGATGGCACAAATTTGGAAGGAACGGGAGCAAAGCCAGATATTGAGATATCTCCTACTCCTGAACAAATTATTGCAAATGATGATGTTCAATTGAAAAAAGCGATAGAACAATTATTAAAAGAAATATAATATCGGAAAAATTATCTACTCTCTCTCTTCGATTATACATATCATCGAAAGTAATGCGTAAAAAAAAGTCTTTCATTTTCGACGCGTGCAAACACAGATGATACATCGCCCGTTTGTAAGGTGCAATCACCAATTTCGTCAAAACCAATAAAATCTTCAAATGACCAATTTTCTGGTTTTCCCGAAATCTGAAAACCAATTAATAATTGCGTGCAAATTAACAAAATTAGAATTACTATTTTTTTCATAATACCGCCGGACCTGCACTAAAATTATGAACCCTCATTGTAAACCTCCACTAAATTATTTTTGAACTAATTTTAAAATGCACAATAATTAGGCAAGTAATTTTATTTTATCGTCAATAACAAAAGCCATTTCAAAGAAATGGCTTTTGTGCTGTTCATTAAAACGACTTACTTCAACAAAATCATTCTGTGTGTATCGACAACTTTATTGCCTACCACAAGTTTGTAGAAGTAAACACCAGATGCCTGTTGCTCTGCATTCCAGATAATTTGTTGATTTGCTGAATTATTGATTTGTAGAGTTTCAACCTTTTGTCCTTTGATGTTGAATATTTCAATCTCGGCATTCTCTGTATCTTCTGCACTAAGAGAGAAACTTATCGTGGTGGTTGGATTGAACGGATTAGGATAGTTACCATTAAGCTTTGTAACTAACTCTATCTCATTTTCGTTCGCATCTAAAACATCACCAATTACAAGGGTAGCATTACAAGGTTCTACCACAAGTTCATCAAGTACTTTGAGGTCATAATCCACACCATTGATAGTCAAAATTACTTCTATCTCGGCATCAATATCGGTCAATGTCCAAGTGAGTGTTTGCGGTTCTGTAATAACTAGCTCGTAAGTTTGAGCATCTGTCAAATCTGCAATTGGGCGAACATCACTGCTGAAATTATTACCGAGCGGATTTTCCCATTCGGGATGAGTAATGTAGAGTTCTGCCACGAAACCAAGCGTAGTTGCCGGTGGAAACGGAGCATCATTCACATCCCACGCTGGATTTGTATTTTCCATACCTGCAATATTAAGATTGTTAATTTCCACTTGCCAGAAATATTCTCGCTCTACTGTCTCACGCGCTACAATTTCTTCATGCGGTGCAAATTTTATCGTTACACCATCTACAAAACTACCAAACCAATAGCCGTTTGCATAGCTAAGTGCATCGATATTGATGTATTCACCAAGATTGAAACCATAAACACTTGCTTCGATAAAGCCATTTGCAACTGCATCTGCAAATGTGTATTCCACTTCATCTACAACCACAATTAACATAGATTTATCAACATCACGCACAAGCGGATTAGCAATCAAATTCCAACCTAATTCCGTTGCAACTTCTTGCTCGATAAGGTAGGGAGTTCCCGCAACATTAAACTCGGCATCTTCCATAAAACCAAGCCAAATAGATTGTGCTACGCCAATGTTTTCTGGAATCGTGTAGCCACCATCTGCCCAAGCATACGGATAGTAAGCACCTTCATAATCATCAGCAATTTGTTCGGCAAGCGTGTTCTCGAATGCTAATGCAGAACTCCACAAATGCCAACCCGTTGCGAGAGTGTTTGCAAATTCATTACCAACTACAGTAAATTCGTAATCAGAAATATCTTCCGAAACATTTTCCGCAAAGTCAGTAGAAACCACTTTGAGATAGCAATTATTGGAAAGTGCATTCTCGGGCGTGAATGTAATGCTATTCTCGGTTGTTACGCCAATCTCGGTATAATCCACCTCATCGTAAGAGATGCTTATCACATTTTCATCTATCAAATAGCCGTCTGTTACTTCCCACGCAAAAGTAGCTTCTTCGCCACTTTGCAAGAACTCCAAACCATTGGGATAGGTTACAGCTAACTCTGGTGGAGTTGCATCGCCAACTGCGAGGTAGAATGTTTGCTCTTCATTGGCTACAAGCGAGAATGTGTAACTTTCGTTATTTGTAATTTGCTCTTTGAAAACCAAATCACGCGTTGTTTCTTTTTGCTTTTTACCAACGCTTCTAACAACTTCCTCTTCTTGATAGATATAGACAGGAACTGCTGGCAACAAATCTGAAAATGCAAATGTAACGGTTGCATCACCATCGTTATCTGCAAGCAAGTGAACTTCCCAAACTTGCATATCATCGGTTAAATCTAACTCAGCATAGATATCTTGGCTAAAATTATCACCGAGTGGATTTTCCCAATCTGGATGATTAGTGTAGATTTTGACAAAGCTTGTAGGTGGAGTTGGCGGAGATGGATGGTCGTAGCCAACATCAAAACCAGCGGTGCCATCATCGGCAGCACCAACCGTGAGGCTAGCATAATTTTCGCCCATTACAGCATCACAGCCAATCGTCCAAGCAAGCTCTCTTTCCACTCTACTGCGTGTTGCTTCTGCTTGATGCGGTGCGTAAGTTATTGCCACTTCATCTTCCAAAACACCGAGCCAATACGCATCGAAATGCTGCACGACATCGTTATCTGTGAACACACCGTCTGCGTAAGAGTAGAGCGGAGCAATCACAAGACCGTTCTCAACTGCCTCATCGAATGAATAATCTATCTCATTGTGAGTTACAAGTAAATTCTCTTTGGCAATATCGCGCACGAGTGGATTGGAAACCAAGTTCCAACCTGCGGAGTAGGTAGCAGTTTGGGCTTCGAGGTATGGCACACCACTCAAAGTAAAGCTAACATCTTCTGTGAAACCAAGCCAAATGCCATCGCCAACTGCTACATTATCAGCAAAATCGTAGCCACCACCATTCCAACCAAAAGCGTAGAATGTGTTGGCATAATCATCTGCGATTTGCTCTGTAATGGTATTTTCAAACAAGATTGGCGAGCTGAACAAACTCCAACCTGCAAGCATATTGACAGGCAAATCACCACTCACAACCGTGAATTCGTAATCCGTTACATCTTCCACACTATTACCCGCAAAATCGGTAGAAACTACTTTGATAAAACAACTGTTGCTCAAAGTACAATCTGGGGTGAATGTGAAAAAGTTTTCGGTTGTTACGCCAATCTCGGTATAATCCACGCCATCGTAGGAGATGCTGATCACATTTTCCAAAAGATAACCATCAACAGCATCAAAGGTGATAGTAGCTTCCTCACCACTTTGCAAAAACTCCAAACCGTTGGGATAGGTGACAAGATTTGTGGGAGCGGTATTATCGCCAATTGCCAAGTAGAATACCTGTTCTGTATTTGCCACAAGCGTAAATGTGTGCGTCATTGCATCTGTGAGTGCTACCTTGAAGCTCAAACTTTCATCGTAGATAAAAGCAGGTAGGGTTGGCACTTCGGCAGAGAAATCAAAATTCACACTAACATCGCCAGCCACATCGCTGAGCAGATGAATCTCCCAAACCTGCATATCATCGGCAAGTTCCACAACACCCTGCACATCTTGCATAAATTTATCGCCCAACACATACTCCCATTCGGGGTGATAGGTAGAAATCTCCACAAAGTCGGCAGGTGGATTGGGTGG
>CAYQOZ010000018.1:0-19783 GCA_964419355.1 uncultured Candidatus Cloacimonadota bacterium
AATTAGCAAAACAATAATCAGAATAAAATCAGCTTTTGTGAGATGTTTTTTGATTATTTTTAGCATCTAAAATTCTCCGTAAACTTGATAACCACAATTTGGACATTTACCATTTTGATTTGTCGTTTTGAAATCTCGTTGAATTGCTATTTCCTCGCATTTAGGGCAGATTGTATCTTTTTCAGAAATTACATTTCCTAAATAAACAAAATTTAATTTTTGGTCAGCAATTTTTTTTGCTTTTTGCAAAGTTTTAATTGAAGTTGGCGGATTTTTCATTTTGTAAATTGGATAGTATCTCGATAAATGAAGCGGAATATTTGGGTCTATTTCTGCAATGAAATCAACCAATTTTGAAATTTGTTTTTCAGCATCATTTTCATCGGTAATTACCAAATTTGTGATTTCCAAATGACACGATTTTGATACAGTTTTGATATTTTTCAAAACTGGTTTCAATTTGCCATTACAGATTTTTTTGTAAAAATTATCATTCATAGATTTTAGGTCTATATTCATTGCATCGATGTAGGGGAGAAGCTCCTGCAGAGGTTTTGGATTGATAAAACCATTTGTAACTAACACGGTTTTGATTTTTTTTTCCTGCAAAAATTTTGCTGATTCGAGCACAAATTCAAACCAAGTTGTCGGTTCAGTGTAGGTGAAAGCGACAAAATCAATGTTATATTTTTGGCATATTTTCCACAATTTCTTTGCGGTTATTTTAGTGGTCGAACATCTCTTTTGACTGGAATAATAATTTTGACAAAATTTGCAGGAAAAATTGCAAGAATTGGAACCAACAGAAATTATTTTTCTGCCGGGATAAAAGTGAAATAATGGTTTTTTCTCCATTGGATCAATGCTGACCGATATTGTCTTTCCAAAATTGATTGCGACTAATTTTCCATCAATGTTTTTTCTGCTTCGGCAAATTGAAATTTCACCTTCTGAAATTTTGCAAAAGTGTGGACAAAGTTCACATTGAACTTTGTTATTATCTAATTTTCGATAATATTTTGCTTCTTTCATTCTCAGATTATAGCAAATATTTTTGTAAAATTTTCAGATTTTCATTCAAACTTTTAGAATTGTTTTTTATCGTTTTTTTCGCGTTATTTCCAAGTAATTTAGCCATTTTTTTATCATTATAGATTTTCAAAATATCATCCGCAATTTTTCTTTTATCTGAAATAACAATAGCTTTATTTTCTAAAAGTCTGTTCACCGAATCTTGACAAGATGAGTGATATTTTCCCATGATAATTGGCATACCATAATTTGCTGGTTCGAGTGGATTGTGTCCTCCAAAACTGAAGAAACTTCCACCCACAATTGTCAAATTAGAAAGTGCGTAAAACATATTTAAAATGCCCATTTCATCAACGATGATGATTTGTTTTTCGCTTTTCAAAGATGAATAAAAAGTAACTTGATTTCCTTCAAATATTTTTTTTATTTCTGGGGAGCGATGAATATGACGCGGAGCTATTATTAATTTTAAATTTTTAATTTGATTATTCAATTTGTGCAAATTTTCATTCAATAATTTTTCTTCACCCGGACGGCTACTTCCCCAAACGATAATAAAATCGCTCTCTTTGAAACCAAGTTCTTTACGAAGTGTAATTTTATCGTATTCAGGAATTTCAAGGCAAAATTTCAGGTTGTGAGTATTTACCACATTTTTGAAATTTAAGCTAATAAATCTTTGTGCATCTTTTTCTGATTGTGCATTCACAGCTACGATAGTTTTCCACAAAGGTTTCCAAAAAAAACGCATTTTCCGATATTTTGGAAAACTTTTATCGGAGATTCTGCCATTTAGTAAAATAGCAGATATTTTTTTTTTGCGGGCCAAATAAAGCATATTTGGCCAAAATTCTGTCTCAACTAAAAAAATAAGTTTCGGATTTAACTTTCTGTAAACTCTTCTCATTAAATGATATATATCGATTGGAAAAAATATTGTCGTCAATTTTGGGCTAATTTCTTTGGCTACCTTTTGTCCAGTTTTAGTCATCGTAGAAAGCACAAAATTATGTTTTGGATATTTATTCAATAATTTCAGAATTAATATTTTCACCGCGTTCACTTCGCCAACAGAAGCGGCATGAATCCAGATACAATCATTAAAATCATGTTTGATTTTTCCCAAACGTTCCAATTTTTCTTTCCCGCTAAATTTCATCAAAATAAACGGTCTAAAAATGAAATAAATCAATTCTGAAAATAAGATATAAAAAAACATTTTTTCCCTCTCTAATTTACTAACTGAAAATAGATATCATCATCAACTTTACTCACAAATATTTTTATTGAATCCGTTAATTTATAGATTTTTCCATTTTTTTTACCGATAAGACTATTTCTATAAAGGCTGTAATAATCATCTTTTAATGAAGAAATTTGAATTA
The DNA here is from genome assembly GCA_964419355.1 of uncultured Candidatus Cloacimonadota bacterium. Lineage (GTDB taxonomy): Bacteria > Cloacimonadota > Cloacimonadia > Cloacimonadales > TCS61 > TCS61. The sequence goes on from CAYQOZ010000018.1 coordinate 2,418, forward strand.
AACCCGTTATCGGGATTTTGTCTAATTCCACAATAATTGCATTATTTTTTAATCCGATAATAATGGCATCATATTCTTCACCCAGTTTTTTACGCATAAAAATCAATTTGTTTTTGATTTCCACATCTCTTTCAGAATCGTCAGCAATTGCTTCTCGCTCGGTAGCAATTTTTGCCCATTTATGCAAATCTTTATCGGAAATATTTATATTTTGCGATCCAAGTAAATTCTTCAATTGATGGTGAACAACCAAATCGCACAATCTTCTAATCGGAGAAGTGAAGTGCGTATAATTTTTTAGTGCCAATCCAAAATGCCCTAGACTATTTGTTGAATATTTTGCTTTCATCATACTTCGCAAAATCATTTTATCAAAAACACGATGGTAATTATCGTTTGGGAGATTTTGTAGTACTTTTTGAATTGCCAAATTTGGACTATTTTCCTGATTAAAATCTATCTTGTATGAACTCAATTTTTCCTTTAATTCATCCAATTTTTCTGTTGTAGGTTTTTCGTGAATGCGATAAATTGTTGAGCCCAGTTTTTTCGCCACAAATTCATTTGCAATTAGCATAAAATTTTCAATTAATTTATGTGATGCGGTCTCTTTGCTTCTTTGCAGGTCGATGATATGACCAGCTTCATCAAAGATAAATTCGGTTTCGGGAAGATTAAAAAATAGATAACCAGCCTTTTTTCTTCTTTCGGAAAGTGCTTTTGAAAGAGCTTTCATTTTTGATAGTGTGATTTGAATTTCAGGTTCAATATCGGTTTTTTCATCAGCAAAAAATGCATCAATTTCTTTATAATTGAAACGGGCATTTGATTTCATCACACTTTCATAAGATTTTTGTGAAATTATTTTGAAATTACTATCAAAAGTAGTTTCGATAGTTAGCGTCAATTTATTTTCGAATGGACGCAAGCTGCATAATTTATTGGAAATTTTTTCAGGTAACATCGGAATCACTTTTTTGGGAAAATAGTAGCTATTTCCACGTTTTACCGCCTCCGCGAAAAGGCTGTTTTTTGGCTTCACATAATGAGCTACATCAGCGATATGAACATACAAAATGGTTTGATTATTTTGCGAAATCAACGAAACAGCATCATCAAAATCTTTGGCAGATTCGGGATCAATTGTAAAAGTGAGAAGTTTTCGCAAGTCCGTTCTTTTGGTGATTTCCTGTTCAGAAATTTCGACAGAAAGTGAATCTAATTCGTTCAAAACTTCGTGCGGAAATTCTAATGGCAAATCATATTGTTTAATTACGCTCAATATTTCTACATCAGGGTTGCCAGCTTTTCCCAAAATTTCTTGAACATCTCCTTGAGGAATTTCAAATTTATCGCTATCACCCCAATTGAAAATTTTCAAGACTACTTTTTCACCTGGTTTTGCTTCCTTTAATTTTTTAATTGAAAAATCATTATGAATGCGAGAATTATCTGGAATTAAGTAATGTTTTCCATGATAATTTTCTACTTTTCCCACGAAAATAGTTGTATTTCTTTCAATAATTCGAGTGATTTTTCCGTAGCGTTTTCCACGTCGATTATAGAGAATATCCACTTCTACAATATCGTTGTGATAGGCATTGAGAGTGTTTTCAGCGGAGATAAATATATCAAAATCATCTGTGTTCACAAACGCAAAAGTTTTATTTTTTGCCATTGCGGTGGCATCAAATTTTCCGGTTACAATTTTGTGTATTTCTTTGCTTGCCTTATACTTGCGATTTTTGAGTTTAATCTTTTTTTCCATCACAAGCATTCGCAAGGTGTGAACCAGATTTTTGTAATTATGTTTTCCCACGTGAATCTCTTTTGCGATCTCTTTTATTTTGTAAGATTGATTTGTATTTTCTAAAAATTTTCTTATTTTGTGGGCTAATTTTTTGTCGTACATTTAAACATGATTCCCAATTTTATCAGATAAAATTTTTAAAAGTAAGCATTCCTCTTTTTTTGTTTTGGAAAATCTGATTGATTGCCCTCTAAATGGATCTAATCTGCGTGGTTGTTTGAAAGTTCCGAGCATAACTCCTTTTTTATCAGCATAATAGCAACCAAAATCAGAATATTTTTTCACCACTTTCACGACACAAAAATAGATTATAATTTCATCATCATAAAATTCGTATCTCGTTGGAATAAAAAAAGGAAACATACTTCCAAAATAGATAAGCATTCCGAGATAAAAATATAACGGCGCTTCCCATTTATTTACAGTTAAATAGAAAACCAAAATGGATAGTGTGAGCGAAAAAATTATTACCAAAATTCCCAAAATTGGAAAATCAAAAAGTGGGTAAGATGTCCATTTTAATAATGATTTTTTATTCGACATTTTGCACCATTTCCCGGCATTTTTCAATCTCTTCTTTCACTAAAATGATGTCATCAAAAACATTATTTGTGCTGAATTTTGAGCCAATAGTATTTATTTCGCGGTGCATTTCTTGCAAAATAAAGTTTAATTTTTTACCGATATTTTCATTTTCAAGTTCCTTTTGGAATTTACTGAAATGATTTCTAATACGAACGATTTCTTCGTTTACATCAGATTTTTCGACATAAAATGCAACTTCGAGTGCTACTCTTTTTAAATTTTCATCGCTCAATTTATTTTGCAATAATTCTGCAATATTATCATTCATTTTTTGGAAAATTTTCTTTTTCTGATTTGGAAATTCAGCCTCGATAATAGTAATTGATTTTTCCATCGTTTTTAACGAGTTAGAAAGAAAAATTTTCATTGAATTACCTTCTATTCCCGCCATTTTCTGATGTTGTGAAAGTGCATCTCGAAGGGTGCTTTCAAAAATGTTAATGACTTCATCATTTTTGTAACTACTTTTGGGAGCAATAACTACGCCATTTTCTTTTAGCAGATTTTCAAGTGAGATATCAATGTTGGTGTTCAAAATTTCATTTGCTTTTTGGGAAAGTGTAAAATAACTTTTCAACTTATTTTCATCAAGTGTAAGTTCCGGCATTTGTTTATCGTTAAAAGTGGTGCGAGTTTCTATTTTACCTCGATTTATTTTATTGTTTAAAATAGTTTTGAAACTGTTTTCCAAAAAAAATAATTCACGCGGTAAATAAAATTTTGCATCAAAAAACCTACTATTCACAGATTTTATTTCAATCGTAATTTCAAAACGATCATCAAAAAATTCAGCTTTGCCGAATCCAGTCATACTTTTCATATTTTTCCCTTTATTATTTTCTATAATTACAACTAGATGTGAAATTATTGAAATGAGTTTTATTGTCAATGTTCTTGATGTTGAAAAAACAAAATTTTATTGCTCTTGCCAAATATTTCTACATTTTTAAAATGAATTTCAGTATGAAAAGAAAAATAAATCGTAAAAACATCATTACTTTTGAAGGATCTAAATCTATACTAAATAGGGTATTACTGATATCAACATATCTAAAATCGTCTTTGCAAATAAAAAACATTTCCAAATGTTTGGATATTCAAACTATGTTTGATAACATCATAAAAATGGGTATCTCAATTAAAGAATCAAATGGCATATTTGTGATAAATTCAACTTCATCAAAAACACAAAATATCTCATTAAATATTCAAGATTCTGGAACAGCATTTCGATTTCTTCTGGCTCGTTTAGCATCAATCGAAAATAAAAAAAGTTTATTGAATGCAGGCAAACAATTACGAAAAAGACCGATTCAACCATTAATTCAAATTTTGGAGAAAATGAATGCTAATATAGATAATTCAGATTTTCCAATAAAAATAATTGGTAAAAAATTATTAGGTGGGAAAATTGAGTTGAGAGGTGATGTTAGTAGTCAGTTTATTAGTGCACTTTTATTAATTGCACCTTCTTACAAAAACGATCTTGAAATTAAAATAATTAACAAAATTATCTCCAAATCTTATCTTGATTTGACAATAAGAATTATGAAAGATTTTGGTGTGAATGTTGATTTTAATGAAAATTCATTACATCTAAAAAAAAACCAAAAATATATAAATCTAAGAAAATATACAGTCGAACCAGATTGCTCTTCCGCCGCTTATTTCTGGGCTTTGGGAACAATTGTCGATACAGAATTTTATACTGAAATTTCAGAGATTTCTGCTCAACCAGATTTCAAATTTTTACAAATATTAAAGCAGATGGGAGCAGAAGTTGAAAGAGTAGAAAATTTATTAAAAGTATCAGCAAAATCGGTGTCAGGTATTGAGGTGGATATGGGCAACATGCCTGACCAAGTCCCAACTTTAGCGGTTTTGGCATTAATGGCAGATTCAAAAACGGTCATCAAAAATATTGCACATTTAAAATATAAAGAATCTAATCGCATTCATGCTTTACTTGAAAATATTAAAAAATTAGGTGGAAATATTAATTATAAAAATGGTAATCTAATGATTTATCCACTAAAAAACAGACCAAATAAGACTGAAATTGATGCGTTTAATGATCACAGAATCGCGATGGCGTTTTCATTATTAAAAGCCAAATATAAAGACATTTCAATTTCTGGTTTGGATGCTGTTGCCAAATCGTATCCAGATTTTCAAAAGAAATTTACTCAGATTATTGACAAAAAGTTATGATATTTATCTAGTAATTTTTTAATCCGTTCGACAAATATTTAATCCAATCGTTCATATTTTCACCAGTTTTTGCTGAAAGCTCAATAACCTTCATTTCAGGATTTATCTTTTTAATATTCTCTCTAATCGATTCAATGGAAATATCGAGGTAGGGAAGAAGATCGGTTTTGGTAATGATGCAAAGCTGCGAATTATTGAAAGCGAGAGGATATTTGAGTGGCTTTTCTTCGCCTTCGGTAACACTGAGCAGAACGACATTTACATGAGCTCCAACATCAAATTCTGCTGGACAAACAAGATTGCCAATATTTTCTACAAAGAGAATTTCAGTGTCGTTAGTGCCCATTTCTTCCAAAGCATTTTTTATCCAACCAGATTCAAGATGGCAATCGCCGCCGAAAGGTCCGGTATTGATTTGATAAGCTTTTACACCGTATTTGGCAATTCTTTCTGCATCAATGGTAGTTTGAATATCACCTTCGATAACGCTGATTTTCTTATCAGTCATTTGAGCTGTTTTTTCAATTAAGCTTGTTTTGCCGGAACCGGGTGAACTCATTAAATTAAGGTAGAAGATACCTTTCATATTTAAATTTTTGCGTAATTCTTCTGCAATTTTATCGTTTGCACTCAAAATTTTTTTCATTACTTTTACTTCTTTAATGTTCATTTTATTTCCTCAATTCTGTTTTATCTTTTGTAAGCGAAGATATTTTGCTTATTTTATTTTTTTCATTACCTATATTTTCCTCAGATTTATTCCAACCACTTGTATAGAAAATTGATGTTTCATCCAAAGAAATATATCTATCAAATATTTCGTATTCATAACCGTATTCATCCACAACTTTGATATCCCACCAACCTGGTTCAACCGTCCAGAATGCAGATTCACCCGAATATAAATATCCGCTTAAATCGTCATTTCCCCAATAACCATCGCTACTTGGAGATAGGAAAATAGCATAAATAGTAGTATAAGAAAAATTGTTCCAAATTTTAATTCCGCCGCCATCTGGATAAATATCCATTTCAGTTATATAACCACCTTCAATGTTGACACTATTATGATTAGTAAATACATGATAGCCACTATAATCAAAATCGATATATTCTTGTTGATATTCTAATAAATTCCAACTCCAAGTATCCAATTCATAACCGTTAAGAAATTCTTGTTGATTATTATCAATCTCATACCAAATTTGAGCAGAAGATTGGTTGTCAATTTGTAAATAACCTACAGTTTCATAAATATTATGAATTGTAGTTTGGCCTTTTTGCACACTTAACGATGTGTTCACAGAATTACCATAATCATCGCCATATTCAAGAGTTACAACAATCGAATTTGTTAATTCCCAAGTTTGTTCAATAGAATTATTTGGATAAAGGGTGGTCGAAGAGCCGTTATCAATTTCTATCCAAATAATAGTGGAAGTTTCATTTGTAACTTTAAGAGTGCTAAGCATCGATGGTGTTACAGTAATTTCACAACCAAAAGCGATAAGCATCACGACAACAAGTAAAGTAAATTTAATTTTCATTTCATTCATCTCCATTATTATTTAATGACTTTAATTCTCAACTTTTTGTGTCCAGGTAAATGTGAATTCATCACCAACTTTTAATTTTTTTACAAATTTAATCTTATGAGCATCAATTTTTTCAAAAGGAATATTCTCTTTATATATTTGCCAATCTCCACTAATATAATGAAATACGGTAATATTTTTATTCTTATTTGCACGATTCTTCAAAGTAACAGACATATCTATTTCTCTGGAACGATTACCCAATTTACGCACATTAAGAGTTTTTGTTTCCGCTACAATATCAAACGCGTAACCGGTGGTCAAGCTAACTTCTTCATCTGTTGCAGTGTGGTCAAGTCTATCTTCACCGATGAATTCCAGTTGATTATCTGCATCATCTTTTTTGTAGATTTTTACAACCCCTTTTGGAAGCGGAACGCCAAGTCCAATTTTTTTTGAATTTTCAAATTTAATAATACTCTTCACTTTTTCAGAGCCAGTATCATATTCGTATTCCGATTTTGCTTTTACATTTGAAGTAGGAAAAAGGCGTAGTTGTTTGGTTTGCTTGTTGTTTATGGAAACATTTTCACTCAAAGTATAAAGATGAAAATCGTGAAAAGATTTTTCTTCAAATGAAGGTATTCCTTTTGCTGAAAATAGCATTGCACTATCATCATAAATTTCCCTATATTTTGAAGAAATTTTTTGCACATCACCAGCAATTAATTTTAATTTTATATCATTAAAAGCTTTGCCGGTATTGTTGTTAATTGTAACCCAGCTATTCAATTCCAAATTTTGTTTTTCTTCATTCCAAACGGCGTTATAGGTAACATCCCACTTCATTCCAGAACAAATATATGAAAAATCAATTGGGAAAATTCCAGATTTTTCTGATTTCAATTTCCAATGCAGAGTAGGTTTCAAAAAGAAATTATCGGGAAGTTTTTCCAGATTTATGTTTTGCATTTCGGCGGTATTTACAAGGATAAGTTTTTGAGAAGTATCTTCAATAATTCCTGCAATATCGATATCGATAAATTGCAATTTACCAAAAAATTTATTTTCCTGTTTGGTTACAATTTCAATATTTTCATTAATATATTTTTGCAAAATACGATGCGTGTTTGCCAAGTCATATTCATAATTTTGGGAAAATATTTCCAATTTATTTTTCGAATTGATAATCACCGAATTTGCTTCGATAGTTTTTGGAATATCATCCAGAAAATAATTTTGCAATCCTTTTTCCAGCTTCAAATTAAGGGAAGTTCGAACCAAAGAAAAATTGTCGTTGTAGATAGTAACTTGATTTTGAGCCTGCAAACCTAAAACCAGCACCAACAAAGTTGTGATAATTAAATATTTCATTTTTTTCTCCTTATTTTTTTAGATAAATTATTCTAAAATCTGATTTATTTTTGTAACAATCATATCAATACCTATTTTATTTTGCCCACCTTCTGGAATAATGATATCGGCAAATTTTTTGCTTGGTTCTACAAATTCGTTGTGCATCGGGCGAACTGTAATACGATATTGTTTTATTATCGATTCCAAATCTCTACCTCGCTCTTTCATATCCCTTTTTATTCTTCTTAAAATTCTGATATCAGCATCGGTGTCAACAAATATTTTTATATCCATCAATTCTCTGAGTTTAGGATTTTCGAAGATGAGGATTCCTTCTACAATTATTATTTTGGAAGGGAAAATGGTTTTCGTTTTTTGGGTGCGTGAATGTGTCGTAAAATCATAAAATGGTCTTTCGATGCTTTTGTTATCTACCAAAATTTTTATGTGTTTGATGTAGAGTTCATCATCAAAAGTGTTTGGGTGGTCAAAATTTATTTTTTTTTTCTCTTCCTGTGACAAATGGAAAAAATTTTTGTAATAACTATCTTGCGGTAAAATTGTGATATTACCTTTTACTCGAGCACGAATAGCATCTGTAATAGTACTCTTTCCAGAACCAGTTCCGCCCGCTAAACCGATAACCATTGGTTTGTTCATCATTACTCCTTGTGTGCAGAATAAATCGATATTTCCAAGCCAGAATCAATATCGTATGTTGCACTTTCATAATTCGAATTTGAATTTATGTAGTCAAGATATTTTTTTACAGTTTCTTGATGCGAGATTATATTGTCGGCAACAATGAATGCTCCATTATTCAATTTAATTTCAAGAAGCTGTAAATAATTTAGGTAATCAATTTTTCCAGCATCGATAAAAATAAAATCAAATTTCACATTTAAAGTTGGAATTATCTCTTCTGCTTTTCCTAAAATTTGAGATATATTTTTTCTATTAATAAGATTTTTTTTCGCCATTTGATAGCGTTTTTCATCTACTTCTATGGAAGTTATTTTTGCATTGCATTTTGTCGCCGCAAGCGAAATCCAAAAAGTAGAATAACCGTTTGAAGTTCCTATTTCCAAAATATTTTGTGGCGATTTTGCGATAATTAATTGATAAAGTAGTTTGGCAGTTTGCTCTGGAATATTCCACAATCTACGAATGTTCTCTTTTTGCTTTTCAAAATTGAAAAATTCAGATTTATATTTTGTTTTTATTATTTCCATTAAATCTCAATTGATATCCAATAGCAACGATGAAATTATCTTTTTCATTAAACATATCTGGAATTTCTAATCCAATTTTAATGCGATGTTTTCCAAATAATTTCCAATTAATAACAGATTTCAATTTAGCTTTTTGGGTTATGTCTCCATCCAGCCAAACAGCAGAGTCACTTTCACGAGTAGTATAATTTATACTGAAATTATTTCCTGTGCTACCTTGTGCTACATATGCAATATTTGTAATGAGTTCTAAATTTTGCATAATTTGTAAATGCAGTTCAGATGAAAATTGAATAAGATTACTTCCCTCCGGAAAGCCGAGTCCGATTTTATTATGGGAAAATTTATTTGGTAAAGCTTTATGAGTGTACATCCAGGGGCGTACAGCAGAAAACTCGAAAGAGAAATTATGCGAGTTATAGTTTATATTTTCCCCAATCTGAATTGCATATTTATTTCCCCACCAATCGGTAAAAAGTTTGGGTGGAGAAAGTTCATCGAAAATAAAATTCAAATAAAAAAGATGCGTTTGATTAGGCCTCCAATTGAAACCAGAATATATGAGAACATTATCTCGGTCATTTAATCTATGCTCGGTAATTCGATAAAATGAGTGAGGCAAAAAATAACTGAATTCCATATTTCTACTTCCGTAGATGACATGTTCACCGATAAAAAAGTGATAATTTTCATTAGGTTTCCAATTTATTTTATGTGTAACTAAAAATTTGTCATCATAGTTTTTGTAGGAAGTTACGTCAGCATTTGTGCTATCAGGAATCAGCATTCCATGCAAATATTGAAGTGAAATTTTTCCGATTTCTAATTTTGATGCAAAATACCCGTAATCATCACAACTATTATTCAAAATAACACTTCCGCCAATGTTATTTCCAATCATGTATTTTCCTCTTCCAATAGAGAATGTTCCAAAATCTGATTTGTAATACAATTTTCCAGAGACATTATCTATCATTGGAACATCATCATTAGGATAGAGCCAGCCATCGTTCAGAGGAGAAGTGTCTAAAGCAAAATCATAATCAAGAAAATAATAACCTGTCCAAAAATTTGTATGCAAAAACAAACGATCTTTTAAGTTTGCATTAATTTCTGTGCCAAAATACAGAAAGTTATATAAAGAATCCTTTTTGGTTACAAAATCATTTCCAATAAAAAAGGATGTTTGTAAGAAAGATCTGTCGGAATAGTAATCTAATAATGTTGGTTTTTTTGTAAATTCTGGTGCAGTTTCGAGTGTTTCTTCTTCCAAAATATATAAATCACATTTAGAAAAAACTGTCGGTGAATTCCAACTTAAATCGAGACTAAATAGCGAATAACTAATTGTCAGTAAAACGATTACAAATATTTTTTTCATTTTATTTAATTAATAATCGAGTCTGTTTTTTCGATAAACTTTGCCAATTGCGGCAACTCTTTTTTGATATCTTCAATTGTTGGATTTAAATTTGGTGTATCTTTATCATTTTTTATAAATTTAAAATCAACTCTAATTTGCGTATTGAAATAATTAGAAATTATTTTAGCGACTAAATTTTTCTCTTTGGTGAGCATCTCAAAAGCAAGTTTTTTGCCAACTATAAAGTGAATGACATTGTTCAAAATATCATCAACATCGCAATTATTCAAAAAATTTCCCAAAATCATTTTTTCAATTTTGAGTTTTTTTATAATCAATTCTTTATCATTCTCCCACATTTGGATTGTCAGATTTATTTTTTCTTTAGGTTGTCTTTGTTTTTCTTTCAAATTATTTTTTTCAGAAATATCTTCTCTCGATTGAATTGTATTTTGAAGAATTTCTGGTTTAATTGTTGGCAGAGTAATCTCTTTTGGAATTTCTGATTGGATATTTATTGAGCCGTCTTGAAAGGCGTTTATAAGTTTATCTATTGATTGCAATTCTGCTAATTTAGCAATTTTCACAAAAGCCATTTCCGTAACCAGAATAGGATTATTACTATTTTTGATATCCATTTTTAACTTTATTAATAGTTGAGTAAGGTAGAGCAAATCATTCTCTGTGAAATTTGTGCTAAGGGTTACCAACGATTTTTTTTTGATTTTAGACATAACAGAAATATCAATTCCAATTTTGAGTAGCATTAAATTTCTGATGTAGTCCAGAAGACCATTTAGAAATTCTTGAATATCGTTACCTTTTTCCAAAACCGAATGGAGATGTTTAATAATTTTGGAAGTTTCTTTGTTAGCGATATTATCGAGAATATTATGAAATATGTCATCCGGAACGATTCCGAATATTGATAATACATCAGAATGCGTTATTCTATCTTTACCGTAGGCCATTATTTGGTCCATCAAAGATTGTGCATCACGCATGCTACCGTCAGCTTTTTTTGCAATTAAAAAGAGAGCTTCTTCATCAGCTTCTATTGTTTCTTTTTTGCAAATATCTTGCAATCTGGCAATGATGGACTTGACAGGAATTCTTTTAAAATCGAAACGCTGACACCGTGAAATAATCGTCGGTATAACTTTATGTGGCTCGGTTGTGGCAAAAATAAAGATAACATTTTTGGGAGGTTCTTCCAAAGTTTTGAGAAGTGCATTAAAAGCATTTTTGGAAAGCATGTGAACCTCATCAATTATGTATATTTTATAGTTGGAATTTGAAGGCGAATACATCAATTCTTTTTGCAGTTCACGAATGTCATCTATACCTGTATTGGAAGCTCCATCAATTTCAATAACATCAGAAGATATTCCCTGCGTAATGTCTTTACAATTCTCACATTTATTGCAAGGAGTGGTGGTTGGACCGTTTTCTAAACAATTCAAACTTTTGGAGAAAATTCGTGCCAAAGAAGTTTTGCCAACTCCTCGCGGTCCGGTAAAAAGGTAGGCGTGAGCAGTTCTATCCAATTCAATTGTATTTTTTAATATTTCGGTAATATGATTTTGAGCGTAAACTTCATCAAAAGTTTGCGGTCTGTATTTTCTAGCTAAAACTAAATATGACATTGATTCCTCATTTATTTCAAAAAATTTATTTGAAACTTTTTTCCAAAGGGTAATTTGTCAATCATAAAAACAGGTAGTTTTTATCTTGACTTTGAAATTGCAAAAAATATTTTGCTCGTTGATTGTGCAGAAGTGGTGGAATTGGTAGACACGCTAGGTTCAGGGTCTAGTGGGCATCAGCCTGTAGGGGTTCGACTCCCCTCTTCTGCACCATTTTTTTGCAATTTATCTACTCGTCGTCGTAACGCCTGCCACCCTTTCTTTCTGGCCCGCGCCGATCGTCTATTCTCCAACGAGCTTTATGAAAATCAATCTTCTTCCCTAAAATTTTCGAAAGATTAACTTCTCGTAAGATTGTTTCCGCATCTTCATCATTTTTTACATCGACAAACGCATAAGTTTTCCAATCTCCGTTAACTCTATCCGTAAAAACATCAAACGATACAATCTCACCATAATTTTGAAAAAGTTCTAATAATTTGCCTTGATCAACATCTTGGTCTAAATTTCCAATAAATATTTTCATATTTTATTCCTTTCTAAATCTATTTTTATTCAAATATATTTTTTAGTATTTTCCTATTTTTTTTTAAATCAAGATTGGATTCTATTTTATTATAGGTTTTTCTTCTGGAGTCAAATCTTTCAGTAATTTCAGGGATTAATAATTCCCATTCTAACGGGTTAATTTGAGCATATTTTTTGTAACCGCTAATAAATTCTCGGAAAATTATTTCAAATTGAGATGTTTTGTAAATGGACGCCCAAAACAGAAGAAAATGAATTAAATCGATTTCGGGATAGTCATATTTCCAATTTGAAAAATCGAGCATATAATATTTTTCAGCGAACAAATAATTTTTTGGATTATTATCAAAATGGCAAATACATTTTCCTCTTTTATTCTCGGAAAGATGAAATTCAGCAATGATTTTAGCAATTTTAGAAAAATTTGGTTTTACTAAATTTGTGATTGATTTTGCAGGAATGTATTCCAAAATTAGAGTATTCTTACCATCATCATCAAGCAATTTGGGTGTGAAATCAAAGTTTTTTCGGTAAATATAAATTTCTTTCTGAAATTGTTTTGGAGTCTGGCAAATCTTGATAACTTGCTTTTTCTTTTTTTGAATTATGATATTTGTCTTCATTTTATCTCAATTTCGATGGGATCACCATCTTTATAACCTTTTAAATTTTTAGAATATGCTTTAATAATATCAGCGAAAGTATTTTGGATATGTGGAACAATTTTAACTATTTTTCCATCAAATTTAATTTCAATTTTACTATTTCTGTCAGTTTTACAATCTTCTCTTGATTTTTCTCCACTCAGAATTTTTTCAACCATTTCCTCGCAGGTAAATCCGCACTTCATACATGAATTTTGTTTTGCTAACGGAAGAGCATCGAAAACAAATTGTTCAATCAAATCAACTATTTGCGTGATATTTTTATCAGAATTTAATACAGGCAGGTTTTCATATTTTGAATGATTATCAGCAAATTTTCCGGAAATCGCAAACACAGAATTAGTGAGAAGTTCTTTCAGTTGAGATGCGTTTTGTGCACAAAGAATGCGAGGAAGAGGAGCAGTTTTCATTCCTTCTACAATTACATAATCTGCATCAAGATGTTGAAGCATTTCATTTAGCGATAATTGTCTATTCCAAATCAGATTTGTTTCGTTTAATCCGCGTGCGATAACTGCACTTTTATTTGTTTGCAAATGTTTCCAACTGTCGCTTCCTGCCGTCTCCATCGTGAAATTATTTACATGAATATCTTTGATAGATTGAACTTTGAAACCGCGTTTTTTCAGCTCTTTGATAATGTTCACAACCAAAGTTGTTTTTCCAGTATTATGATATCCGATTACACTTAATATTTTCATATTTTCCTATTTATAAACTTCCACGATTATCTCTCCAATTTGAGTAGAATCTTCCAAAGGGAAATTAAATTTTTGTAATATTTTTAAGAAATTTTTATGAGATTTTTTGGGGATGGTAACATTTGTTAATTTATCTGCAATCAACTCACCAGATTTTGTATAAATGCCGATTTTAAGAGTTTTTGTCAATTCTACGGAAGCTCTATTTGCAACCACAAAAGATACTTCTGCACTCACTTTTGTTACATTATTAATCTTGATTTCTGTTATTAAAATATTGGAAGCTTTGTTGTCGTGCCAGCATTTACTTAAGAGAAGTCCAAAAATAACCAACAGCATCAAAATCATTTTGATATTGGCTGGGATAGGCCATTTTCTTTTAATATCGATTCTTCTGTCAACTGCCATTATATTACCTCTTTATCAAAATTTTGCCGCTCATTTCGTTAGGAATATCAATTTGCATTATATGCAAAATTGTGGGTGCAATATCCGCTAAAATTCCATCTTTCAATTCAAATTTATTTTTATCGGTTAAAGATATTATGCAAGGAACTTTATTGATAGAATGGGCGGTAAAAATGTTTCCATTTTCGTCTAACATTTTTTCTGCATTTCCATGATCGGCGATTAAAATTACATTGTAATTATTTTCTTTTGCTATTGGAAATATTTCGCCCAAACATTTATCAACAGCTTCTACAGCTTTTACGGTTGCTTCAAAATTTCCTGAATGACCGACCATATCACAATTGGCAAAATTAGTGATAATTAATTCATATTTGTTTTTTTTCAACGCTTCGAGAAGTTGATTTTTCACTTCGTAGGCACTCATTTCTGGTTGCAAATCGTAAGTTGCGACTGCGGGAGATTTCACTAAAATACGAGATTCATTGTCAAAAGGTTGTTCTAATCCGCCATTAAAAAAGAAAGTTACGTGAGCATATTTTTCTGTTTCTGCCAAACGCAATTGATATAATCCATTTTTGGAAATTATTTCACCTAAGATATTTTTCTGTTTTTTCAAACGAAAAGCAACTTCCACGAACGGGGAAAACTTAGCATCGTATTCATTGAAACTAACAAATTTCAAATTGGTAATTTTTTCTCTTTGGAATTTGCTGAATTCCGGTACCATTACGCTTGCGGTAATTTGTCGTATTCTATCTGCTCGAAAATTAAGGGAAATGATGGCATCATTATTTTCCAGTTTGGCAACAGGTTTTTCGTTTTCCATCATTACTTTTGGAATAATAAATTCATCTGTAATATCGTTGTTGTAACTTATTTGAATTGATTCAGTTGCATCAGTAATATGTTCACCAATTCCATTCACAATTGCTTGATATGCTTTTTCGATTCTATCCCAGCGATTATCTCGATCCATTGCATAATATCTACCGCTAATCGTAGCAATTTTTCCAATTCCTATTTTATCTGCTTGTTTCTGAAATTCTTTGATGAAATTTATGCCAGAATGGGGAAGAGTATCGCGACCATCCATAAAAGCGTGAAAATAAATTTGTTTAATACCTCGATTTTTACAAAGTTTCATCACAGCCCAAAGATGATTGATATTACTGTGCACATTTCCATCTGAGAGCAAACCAAACAAGTGTAATTTACTATGGTTTTTTTTTGCATAATTGATGGCACTGAGAAGTTGTTTATTTTTGAAAAACGACTTATCTTTTATTTTATTTATGATAAGTGAGTTAAGTTGATAGATTATTCTTCCAGCCCCGATATTGAGATGTCCAACTTCCGAATTTCCCATATCATTCGGAAGCAAACCCACTTCTTCACCGTAAGCAATTAGTTCGCTTTCTCTATTATTTTTCCTGAAATTATCTATGTTTTTCGTGTTGGCGGTTTGAATAGCATTCCCATTTTTTAGCTTGCTATTTCCAAAACCATCTAAAATAAGTAACAAAACTTTTTTCATATTTTTCATGCTGTGATTATTATTATCAAGGAAATTAGTGTCAAGTCAAAAATATCAGATAAATAAAATGAGTTGAATTTTAATGATTTTATTAATAACAAAGTAGTAGTAATATATTATTTTGGAACGATAATTGCTTTCATTAGTTACAAATAAATAAAGAGGAGAAAATGATGAAAAAATTAATTTTTGTCGTCTTATTGTTTTCGACATTGCTTTTTGCGGAAACAATTACACAGTCTTACAGTTTTGAAATGCCAACTCTACAAACAGAGAATGGAAAAACCGAGTTAACCTACGAAAATGCACACAATTTTGGTAAAGAAGGAAGTCCTAACTTGCCATATTTTGCCGCAGATATTTTGCTTCCGCAAAATAATGAAATCGCTGATATACGCATCGTTTCAGCGGAATATTATTCAATAAAAAATAATATTCACATTAAAGCGGCTGGAAAATATGCTCCGCTTTCAATCGGCTTTGAAGATGGTTATCAAATTACCGAAAATGCTGATATTTACGAATCTTCAAACGCATTTCCAAAAGATATTACCGACAATATCAGCACTCACTTTTTGTCTGGTCATGGTATTGGTTCCTTCACAGTTTGCCCCGTAAAATACTATCCTGCAGCAAACCAAATTGAACTTTTGAAAGAAATTGTCATTGAAATTGAAACAAAATCAACCCAGCGTGCGATAAATGCAGAAAATTTTCTCCGAAATTCACAGGCTGTTACAAATCGCATTGTAAAGATAGTTGACAATCCAGAAATATTGAATACTTATAGCTACTCAGAAACACGACCTTTTGAGGAAGCAGATATACTACTTATTACTAATACAACACTTTTACCAGCTTTTTCAGACTACATTGAGTTCAAAGAATCAACTGGTTTTATTGTAAACACAATTACCACTAACGAAATTTATGCACAATATGACGGAGAAGATAATCCAGAAAAAATCAGAAATTGTGTTATTGATTATTACCAAAATTACGGCATCAGTTTCGTGATTCTTGGCGGAGATTCAGACACAAATAACAGTTCTGATATTATCGTTCCTCACCGTGGGTTATATGCAGATCCAGGTTACGGTTATGCTGATGATAATATTCCAGCAGATATCTACTTTGCTGGTTTAGATGGGAACTGGGATGACAACAACAATGGTATTTGGGGAGAAGTTGGTGAAGCAGATTTTTATGAAGAAGTCGCTGTTGGTAGAATTTGTGCAGATCAAGCAATTGAAATCACAAATCATACTTATAAATTGAGAATGTATCAAGATGAGCCAGTTGTGGCAGACATTGAGAAATCTTTAATGGTCGGTGAACATCTTGGTTTTGGCGGTGATTCAGAATACGCCGCAAATTCAAAAAACGAAGTTGCATACGGTAGTGATAACCACGGCTACACAACCGAAGGTATTAGCGATAATTTCTCGATTGACGAATTGTATGAAGACCCTGCATACGGTGGTTCCAATTGGCCAGCAAGTGAGCTTTATACACAATTTAACAATACTGGTTTGAATTTACTCAACCATCTTGGTCATTCAAGCCCAGATTACAATATGAAACTTTATAACTCCGATTTAACAACTTCAAACTTTACAAACGATGGCATAACACGCGGTTTCGTTATCGGTTACTCGCAAGGTTGTTACCCTGGCTCTTTCGATAATTATCATTACAATGGCTACTATATGGGAGAAGATTGTTTTGCCGAAAAATTTACCCAGCTCGAAACTGGTGAAGTTGCCTTCATCTGTAATTCTCGCTATGG
>CAYQOZ010000019.1:0-3128 GCA_964419355.1 uncultured Candidatus Cloacimonadota bacterium
TTTTTCACAAAAAAAATTTGGAGGATAAATGAAAAAAATATTTATCTTAATAATAGTTCTTTTGGCATTGTCTGCACTAAATGCGGAAACTATTTATGAAATTCAGTATACATTAGATGATTCGGGTGATTCGCCTTTAAAAAATCAGATTGTTACAACTTCTGGTATCGTTACCGCGGTTGGCTATAATTTTAGCAATGACAATTTTTTCATTCAAGATGGAACAGGTGAATGGAATGGTATTTATATTTATGGAGCTGGCATCGAGCCAGTTTTAGGTGATGAAGTTGAAACTACCGGTCGCGTCATTGAATATCAAGGAATTACGGAAATTTCTATCATTTCAAATGCAAGCATAATTAGTTCAGATAATCCGCTTCCAGAAGCTACCATAATTTCTACAAATGAATTAGCTACTGAAGAAAAATACGAATCTGTTTTAGTACAAATTCAAAATGTTACCGTAACTTATGGAACTAATGATGACGGCGAATGGTATGTTGATGACGGTTCGGGTGAGTGTCAAGTTGATAATAATATCTTCTCGGCTACTATTATTGCTAATTCAGAGATTGAATCTATCACTGGTATAGTTGATGAACACATGAGTGAATTTGCTCTTATTCCGCGTGACGAAAATGATATTTTTGGCTACGAAGAACCAGAAGAGAGTTACGATCTTATCGCTGATATTCAAAATAATTTTAATGATTATGATGGAGATGAAGTAACCGTTTGTGGCGTTGTTACAATTGGTGACAATTTGCTGTATCCTGGTCAAACAAAATTTTATATTCAAGATGAATCTGGTCGCGGAATTCAAGTTTACAACTCGCAACCACTTTCCACAATTTACCTGCGTGGCGATAAAATTGAAGTAACCGGAACCATCGATAAATACAACGATGATGTGGAAATCACTTATCCGACAATTACCTTGATTTCTCAAAATGAAAGTTTACCATTTGCTCACAATTTAGCAGGAAATGAAGATGAAACTTGGAATGGAACTTGGTCAAAAGCAGTCGGAACCATTACCGATGTTTGGGATAGTGAATTTGGTTTTTACAAAATTGAAGTCGATACAGACGGCGGTTTAATTGATTTGATGTTTTGGAATAGTGCAGTTGCACCAGAGTCTCTTTCTCAATTTATGATTGGCGATTTAGTTTGTGGAAAAGGTGTAATTACATTTTATGAAGGTGCCCCACAACTAACTTGTGCTTATGCGGAAGATGTTGATTACGATGATGGCATCAGCTACACTTACGGTGAAATTAGTGAACTAATCCCAAATCAACCTACAGAAATCACATTTAATTATTCACTCGAATATGAGTCTGTAATTCTATATTGGAAAACAATCAATTTAGCAGATTTTAATGTCCTGGAAATGGAAATGGATTCTACATTTTACTCCACAAATATCCCCTCACAAAACGAAGGAACGACTGTTCAATTCTACATTGTAGCAACAGACACAAGTAACACAGAACACACTTTTCCAGAAAATTATCCAACCGAACCAGCATTTTCTTTTACTTTTAGCATAACTTCTCACGCGGCTGTTTTGAACATTCCGGCAAAAGTTTTCAATCCATTTTTGGGTGAAACTTTTCCAATAGATTTTGGCTCTGAAAATGGTGATAAGGTTATTTTGCGAATTTACAATTCAGAAGGAAAATTAAAAACAACTCTCAAAAATGAAATAATTTCAAGTTCAAATGGCATTGTTCATTATGATTGGAATGGTCGTGACAAAAATTATGAATTGCTTCCAATTGGTTTATACATCTGCTATCTGGAAGTAATCGATGTAAATACTGGCAACAAAAAAACAGCGAAAGCTCCGATTGTAATCGGCACGCAACTGAAATAGGAGAATGGAAATGAAATCAAATAAAATTATTTTTTCAATTGTTTTAATTTTAATCGCCACAAATATTTTTGCAATTTTTGATGATTACGAACCATCACCGCGTGCCCGTGCAATGGGTGGAGCATTTTATGCGATGAGCAACGATGCTTATGCAATTTTCTACAATCCCGGCGGTTTGGCAGATGTTAACAACCATCTGGGAATAAGTTATACAAAGGTTATGGGCAACGAATTTCAAGTAATTAATACGATGGTGTTTGCAATGAAACTTCCCAAAAAATTTGGCACACTCGGAATTGGTTTGCACGCAATGGATGTCGATTTTCAAAATGTGAATTTGATGTCAGAAAAAATTTATGCTCTATCGCATTCATTTACGATTATGAAGGATGTTCATTCTAAGATAAACTTTGGTTATACCTTAAATATGTATCATCTCTCTTTTGATGGTTATGGTGCTCAATCTGCAATTGGAGTTAATTTGGGAACGATAGCTACGCTTCATCAAAGAACAAAAATTGGTTTTACAGTTACAAATTTGAATAACCCAAAAGTTGGTAAAAATAATCTGCACGAGCTTCCACAAAAAATGGTAATGGGAATTTCTTATGAACCTTACACTGGAATTCATACCTCTCTGGAACTGAAAAAGCCTTTTGCTGGCACAACCGAAATTCACGCCGGCACAGAATTGCAAATCACTAAAATATTTGCCTTAAATTTTGGGATTCGTTCCAATCCCGCAAGCTATTCTGCCGGAGCACAATTTACTTTGTATGATATGATTGTGAATTATGCTTTTAATACACACATTTTGGGTGATACTCACCACTTTGGTTTAGGATATAAATTTTAAGATTTTGCAAAAAAAAAAGAGAACTCAATTAATTGAGTTCTCTTTTTTTTGAACTATTTTTATACTATTTCAAAATAAATTTATGGATTTAAGTTAGCGTCCAATAGCATAATAAGCGAATCCAAGTTTTTTCAACTCTCTTGGATTATACTGATTTCTACCATCAAAGATAACTGGATTTTTTAATCTATTTTTTATTTCCACAAAATCTGGATAGCGAAACTGATTCCATTCTGTAACAAGCAATAAAGCATCTGCGTCTATCAAGGTTTCGTAATTTCCGTTTGCATATTTGATATTGGAATTTTCACCAAAAATACGTTTCGCTTCTTCCATCGCAACTGGATCATATGCTTGAATTTTCGCACCAGCCGAAATGAGATGCTCAATTAT
>CAYQOZ010000019.1:3228-19366 GCA_964419355.1 uncultured Candidatus Cloacimonadota bacterium
TAACCACAACCTGGATAGATAAATTGGTAACCAATACGTGAATCAGAGCCAATACCATGACGGACTTCGTGCACATCTGCGCCCAATTTTTCGCAAAGATTGGCAATGTCATTGATAAAAGAAATTTTGGTCGCCAGCATCGCATTTGCGGCATATTTGGTCATTTCAGCCGAACGAACTGACATAATAATCATCTTTTCGTGGCTACGTGCAAAAGGAGCATAAAGTTCGCGCATCGTTTTTGCACATTTTTCTGAATCGGTACCGACTACTACCCTATCTGGTTTCATCGAATCGTTGATAGCATCACCTTCCTTCAGAAATTCAGGATTTGAAACAACATCAAAAGTGAAATCTACTTTTCGTTTATCAAGCACTGCTTGAATCGCATTTTTAACTTTATCGCCAGTTCCAACTGGCACGGTGGATTTATCAATCACAATTTTGTGACCATTCATGTACGTAGCAATATCTCTTGCAACTGCCAAAACATAGCGTAAATCTGCGGAGCCATCTTCATCGGGCGGAGTTCCAACCGCAATAAAACAAATATCACTTTCTTCAACAGCAAATTTAATATCAGTCGTAAATTGAATTCTTTTTTCGGTAAAGTTTTTCTTTACCATATCCTCTAAACCTGGTTCCCAAATAGGGATACCGCCGTTATTCAATAAATCTATTTTATTTTTATCGTTATCCACACAAATCACATTATTGCCCATTTCAGCAAAACAAGTGCCTGTTACCAAGCCCACATAACCAGTTCCAATTACTGCTAATTTCATAAAATTCCTTTTTTTCCTTTTATAATAAAATTTATTTTAATATCCATTTAAATTTTTTGATTGCCAACGCCACGCATCAGCACACATCTCATCAATATTTCGTTTTGCTCTCCAATTTAATTCTTCGTTTGCACGATTTGGATTTGCATAGCACTCAGCAATATCACCAGAACGTCTTCCCACAATTTTATAGTCGATTTTTTTGCCAGAAGCTGTTTCAAATGCTTTAATTATCTCAAGCACACTGTAACCATTACCAGTTCCTAAATTATAGATTTTCAAACCAGAATTTTCTTCAATTTTACACAATGCTTTCACATGCCCAATTGCTAGATCAACAACGTGAATATAATCGCGAACACCTGTTCCATCTTTAGTTGGATAATCATTTCCAAAGACGTTAAGATGTTTTCTTTTCCCTGCTGCTACTTGAGAAATAAAAGGCATCAAATTATTCGGAATTCCATTAGGATCTTCGCCAATTTTACCACTTTTATGAGCACCGACTGGATTAAAATATCGCAATAAAATCACATTCCATTCTTTATCAGAATGAAATAAATCACTCAATATTTTTTCAATCATCAACTTTGAACGACCGTATGGATTTGTGACAGAAAGCGGAAAATCTTCTGTAATTGGCACACTTTCGGGATCACCATAAACTGTAGCTGAAGAGCTAAAAATCATATTTTTAACATTGTGCTTTTTCATTATTTCACATAAATTTATCGTTCCAACTACATTATTGTTATAATATTCGAGTGGCTTTTCGACGGATTCTCCAACTGCTTTCAAACCAGCAAAATGAATGACCACATCAAATTGATTTTCGAAAAATATTTTATTTAATTTTGCTTTATCTAAAATATCCGTTTGATAGAATTGAATCAATTTCCCAGTAATTTTTTCAACTCTTTTTATCGATTCAATTTTACTATTGGAAAGATTATCTACAACAATAATTTTGTGTTCTGCATTCAGTAATTCAACGCAAGTATGACTTCCAATATAGCCGGCTCCGCCAGTTACTAAAATATTCATACGATTTTTTGCCTTCTCTCAAAGATTCTCAATATGTCCTTTTCCAACACCTTTTACTTTGCAACCTAATTTTTTATATTGCTTTATTTTGTTATCACTGAGGAAATTTGAACAATCGATTATGAGTGGTTTTGTACCACATTTTTTCACCAATTCTGCAGGCTCAATATTTTTATACGCCAAATGACCAACAGCAAAAATCACAACTTCGGCATCTTTTAAAACTTTATCAAGGTCATTATAAATTTCTTCGGTTTCCAGTTCTGCCCAAAACTCCACATATTCGTCATGACAAACAACTTCCGCCCAGTTTTCTCTAAGTAATCGCACAAGCGTAAATGATGGTGAATGACGAGTATCACCTACATCCTC
Source organism: uncultured Candidatus Cloacimonadota bacterium (assembly GCA_964419355.1). GTDB lineage: Bacteria > Cloacimonadota > Cloacimonadia > Cloacimonadales > TCS61 > TCS61. The sequence goes on from CAYQOZ010000019.1 coordinate 5,430, forward strand.
CAGATAAGAAACACCCAATAATGCAATGTTAACATCACGCAATTGCGGAATTTCCTCTTTAATCAAATCAACGGTATGAGTAGGCATTGTATCGTTGATATTCACGGAATTTACCGCCATTGAAAGGGAGTCATCTAATCCAAAAACATCTTTCATAGACCAATTTGCCAGCACAGGATCTTTTGTAAGACAATATCCACCAACTCCCAAACTTGGTCTAAGTAAATTATCGTGAGTTCCTTTTCTCATTCGAATTGCATCTCGAACTTTGAAAATATCCACCCCAACTTTCTCGGCAAATCTTGCCCATTCCAAAGTCAAAGCAATATTGGTAGCACGATAGGAATTTTCCATAACTTTAGACATTTCGGAAGCATTTGTATTATCAAGTTCTGTTAACGGAAATTCTGCAACATTCAAGACATTACTCAAAAATTCGCGAGCAAGTTTTTTACTCTTCTCATTAACTCCAGAAAATACACGCCAGAAATCACGAATTGAAGCAACATATTTTGCGCCCGGCATTACGCGTTCATAAGAGTGAGCAACGAGTGCAGGATTTTTCTTAATGTCGATTCCGCGTTTTGCAAATTCTTCTTCAATAATCGGTTTCACAATTTTTTGACAAGTTCCCGGAGGCACTGTAGTTTCCACCAAAATGAGGCAATCAGGTTTAATGTGCTGTCCCAAAGTTCGCATTCCATCTCGGAAATGTGTGATATCACAATAACCTTTTTCTGCTTCACCGAAAGCGGGTTTGGTAGCATCTAACTGAATATCAACCACAACAACATCTGCAATTTCATAAGCAAGGTTATCCCAAGTTGCACGGAAATTTTTCTTCTGATTTACGCAACGCTCGAAAAGCTCTGGAACTTCTGCATCAGAAGAACTTACTGGTGGAATTCCTGTGTTGATAACTGGCACTTTCCAATAAGAACGCTTGGACACTCTTTGATGTCCGTGAACATAATAAATTGGTTCGCCATTTTCATCTGTGGCGTCCGCGATTACAATCGCCATCACGCAGCCAACAAATCCCATTCCTTGTACAGTTACAATTTTTCTGCCTAATTTTCTTTGTTCTTCGGTTATTCGAAGAATCTCTTCCCTCTCAATTCTACTTTGTTCTTCAGTTGGAAGGATATATTCCGTTCCATCTGGTGCTAATGAAAAATTTTGCATTTAATTTCTCCTTTTTTAATTTATATTTATTTTATTTACTTCTTGCTTTTTTGAATATGATATTCCACCATGCTTTGAAGAAATATTCAAATTGAGTGCTTATTGGCTGTTTTTGCCTTTTGAGCAAATATTTCCTTTCTGATTCAATAATTTCATCAAAACTTTCAGGCATATCGGCATAATATGGAGGAACTAATCCGGGCTTGAATTTCGTTCTCAATTTTTGCATTTCGGGCGGATATAAACTGAAATAATGTTCGCTTAACGCACGCACTCCGACCAATGATATTTCACCTCGAAACAGGTTTATAAATTGCGGAAGTTCATCAATCCACAATTTGCGAAAGATCTTTCCCCAACTTGTTATTCTAAAATCATCTTTGAATTTGCCACTAACTTCCAGCTCATTTTCATCATGAATATATTTTTGAAGATATTCTGAATATGGATGCATCGTCCTAAATTTATAGATAGAGAGAGTCTCACCATTTTTTCCAACTCTTTGCATTTTGATAAATGGTCCATAAGAAGGATTTTTTTCTGTGCTGGGTTCACTCACTTTCCGAGTAATAAAATACAATTCATCATCTATCTCCCTTACTGCTACCACTTTGAATCCACAATAATGCAATCTGCCCAAAGTTTCAGCTTTGGAAAGCGTACGATTCTTACCTTTGGTAACAGCAAAATAGAATACTTTAAGAACTGAAAGTTTAGGAAGAACACGATGGATAAGAGATTCTGTTACATAAATAAAAGTTGCAAGTGGAAATGGATATTTATGAAAGAGATAATTATACCGCACATGCATTGAGCGAACACATCCCACAAAATATCCACCAAATCCCAAATTATTATTTACCTGAATGAAATATTTATTTAACCAACGAAAATCATTAACACGATGCAAATTCATAAAAAATTCTTGAGATTCCGATTCCACCATTTCCAAATTGTATAACGTGTGCGTATTGAGAACAAGAGACATCTTTTTATGAATAGAATCAAGCGGAATATTTTCATTTAAAAAATTAAACAAATTATGCGAAATTGTTAGATATTTTGTATTCAATTTATGTTCAATACTATCTTCAATTTTCTTTAATTTGGTTGGAATTTGAAATTTATCTTTTTCAGATAAATTATGCGGAAAAATATAGCGTGGTTTTATAGAAGATGTGGTCGAATCATCAATAAAATATTTGGTTTTCTTCCGTAAAAAATAGAATGTAACAAATAGGATTTCCAACAAAGTAGAGAGCAAAATCGTGCCAAAAACAATAAGCCGTGAATATTCAAAACGACCGAAGAAATACATTGCAACTAAAATGATGCCGACTACAATGAAATCCACCCGAATAATGGAATAGAGCAGGTTAATAAGTTTATTGAATTTACTAATGTTGTATTTATCGCCAATAAAAGAAGCTATTAACCAGACGAATACAAAGCCAAAAAACGGTTTAGTGTAAGCAGGTAAATATTTTTGCAGTGATGCTGGTTTAAGGTAAACCATGAAGAGAAAGGCAATGATAATAAAAAGAATGTCGAAGATGAAGAAAGTTATGTAGGAGCGTTTATTTTTCATAAAATTCCAAATACCATTTGATGAATTTATTAACGCCATCTTTAATATTTGTACTCGGTTTATAATCCATATTCTCGATTAAATCGGAAACATCTGCGTGGGAAGCTGGTACATCTCCTGGCTGAATTGGGAGCATAATTTTTTCTGCTTTTTTGCCGAGTGCTTTCTCAATTGCTTCGATAAAATCCATCAATAAAACTGGTTCATTGTTGCCAATATTATAGATTTTATAAGGTGCTTTGGAAGAACCGGGATCCGGGTTCTTCCCTGTCCAATTATGATTTGCTTTTGCTGGATTTTCCATCACTCGCTTGATACCTTCCACAATGTCATCGACATATGTAAAATCTCGTTTCATCTTACCAAAATTGTAAACATCTATTGGTTTGTTTTCGATTATATTTTTCGTGAATAAGAAAAGTGCCATATCTGGTCTGCCCCACGGTCCGTAAACTGTAAAAAACCGTAATCCTGTTGTTGGGATATCATACAATGCACTGTAACAGTGTGCCATCAGCTCATTCGATTTTTTACTGGCGGCATATAAGCTAATAGGGTGATCGACATTATCGGAAGTGGAAAATGGCATTTTCTCATTCCAACCGTAAACACTCGAGCTACTCGCATAAACTAAATGTTTAATCTTGTGATTTCGACAAGCTTCCAAAACATTATGAAAACCAATCACATTACTTTGCAAATAAGCATCTGGATTGGTAATGCTGTATCTAACGCCAGCTTGTGCGGCAAGATTAACAACAATGTCAAATTTTTCATCTTTGAATAATTTATACAAGTTTTTTTGATCTGCTATATCCATTTTTATAAATCTATAGTTATCATATTTTTCACTTTGAATCAGCTGATTTAATCTAATTTTTTGAATATGAATACCGCAATCATCTAATCTGCCGTATTTTACACGTAAATCATAATAATCATTGATGTTATCTAATCCGACAATCTGATTGTCAGTTGAAATCAATTTTTTCAATAAATGATAACCAATAAAGCCAGCCGTTCCAGTAATTAATATTTTCATTTTTTTCCTCTAATGATTTTCTTTTTGATAAAATTTTTCAATTTCCTAATTATTAAAATTTTATACCATTCAATATCATTTTTAGCCCAATGTTCTGGATGAATATTGATAATCGTTTTTTTCGGAAGCTCTTTTTTGTCCAGCAATTCAATCAGATTATTGGTCGTTTCAACTTTAAACTCAAACTCTGTCTCTACTTTATCACGACGGTTTACAGCCATATTATTCCAACATCTACCAGCATCCGTTACATAAAATATTTCATTAAAATTGAAATCAAAATAAGGTTCGCAAGTTATACCAAAATCATGATAACTATATTTTTTCCACAATTCTCGATTATCCCATTTTGAAAGTGGTCGACCGTGCATACATATTGTTTTTACAGGATAGATTTGTCTAAATATTTGCAAATTTTTTTCAAAATCTTTGATTGCTTTTTCATAATTGCCATTTACCATTGCCAAGTTTTCATAGTGATAACCAACTTCGTGTCCCATTTCCACAATTTTTCTAATAATTTTTTTATCAAAACTTGACTTAACAATTCGAAAATAATAGGTTGTTTTAACTCCCATTTTTTTTTCTAATTGTGCCATTCGTAGTGCATTTTGCGGTTTTCTGTCCACATCATGACGCATAACTATTTTGTGATTTGGTGATTTGGTGATTTGGTGGTCATGAAATTTTTCTAATGTTTCAAATTCATAATGGTTTTGCAAAAAAGAAGTTAGTAATTTTTCGTAAATGTTAAAAGTAAAATCTTTCATCTATTAAAATCCCTATTATATCACCTCATTTAATGGTAATTTATTTTAATTCCTGTTTAATTCTTTTTGAAATAATGGTTGAAAATAATTTTGCACCATCATCATTCAAATGTAAATCATCTTGAAATAACTCGGGATGTTGCTTAAACTCTTGGCTTTCAGCATAATTCAATAAAGGGACATCGTAATTATCGGCAATTTGTCTCAATTGATCCATTGCTTCCTGACATTTCCTGCCCGTGTAATAAGGAGATATTACTAAAAAAATCTTGGAACCAGCTTTTTTTGATTCATTAATGAAAGATTCAAGCGAATTAATAACATACAAATCAATTATAAAATCTTCGTATTCTGCATCATTATTTTTATCAAATTCTTTCATAATTTTTTTAAGAGGGATATACCCATTAACATATTTGAGCTCTTCTTTTGTGTTTTTTAACATTGATAATAATAACGAATTAAACGGATAAATTTTAGAAATTAATTTTATTTTTTCCATTTTACTTCTTGATTCGATTATTTCTCTAATTTCTTTGTGACTATCATAAAATGGTAATAGTGCACTTAATTTAGCGTAATGTTTAGGATTTTTCAGTAATTGAGAAGGTAAAATGTCCAAAATTATTATTTTAGGATTATACCTTTTAAGTATTCCCTTTAACATCGCATATTGGAATAAGATGTGTTGTCCATCTCTGCCAGCATTATAACAAGATAAGTTATTAAATATTTCTGAAAATATTTGTGGATCGTAGTGATGATTTGCTCTAGAACTTCCTAATATAATAATTTCAGATTCAACTTCATTTAGCACATAAGTAGTCCGATAATTTAGACCTGATTTTTGCGAAAAAAATAGATTTTGCAATAATGAACCAATGGTAAAATCAAAAACAAAAAGCAATGTTATTACAATTAATAACTTTTTAACAAATTTCATTTTTTGATTACTAATAATTTTATCGTCTTTCATTAATCATTCCTCCCAAAAAATTAAAACTGAAAATAAATAAATTGTCCATTATCAAAAACTCCAAACATTAGTATTGTTAAAACTAATACCACGTAAGAAAAGAGTCTAACAAAATAATTATTATTTTTGAAAAAAGAAAAATTAACAATCGAATATTCTTGTTCTAATTCTACAATGAACAAAAATAGTATTGCCAGTAATGAATAAACAAGTGAACCCACATTACCAATAAACAGCTCCCCTTTTAATTTTCCAAATTTCACAAGAATTTCGAGAGAATCTGAAAATGAAAGTGATCGAAAAAATATCATTGCAAAACTAAATAATGCAAATGTTAATAATATTTTGAAACCATTATAAATTTTGGGAATATTTCTTATAATTGGTAAGTTTGGGATTTTGTTCAATATTGTTTTAAGCATCAATGGAATAACTAAATAAATTCCATGTAGAGCACCAAAAACTACAAAAGTCCAAGCTGCACCATGCCAAAGCCCACTAATCAAAAACACACTAAAAATATTAAAATACCATCTCCATTTGGGGACTTTATTGCCCCCCATCGGTATATAAATATAATCCTTAAACCATGTAGTTAGTGATATATGCCACCTTTGCCATAAATTTTGAATTGAATCAGCAAAGAATGGTCTTTTAAAATTTGTCATCAAATCATACCCCATCACTCTTGCAGAGCCTATACCAATATCAGAGTATGCTGAAAAATCACAATAAACCTGCACTGTAAAAAAAAATGTTGCTAATAACAAAGAAATACCATTATGCTGTTCTTGATTATTATATACAGCAGAAACATAGATTGATAATCTATCTGCAATTACGATTTTTTTAAAAAATCCCCAAAGCATCTGTTTTAAACCACTTGTAATATTTTCATAATTAAAATCATGTTTCTCAAAAAACTGTGGCAACAAGCGAGTTGATCTTTCAATTGGACCAGCAACAAGTTGTGGAAAAAATGAAACATATAATGCAAAAATACCTAAATGTTTTTCTGCATCTTTATCTCCACGATATACATCAATTGTATAACTTAATGTTTGAAATGTATAAAAAGAAATTCCAACCGGTAGAAGGACGTTAAATGCAGGAACATTATAAAAGATATTATAGTAACCGAATATAGCTCTGATTGATTCATTTACAAAATTAAAATATTTAAATGAAAATAATAGTCCTAAATTTACTAGTAGGCTAATAATTAGGTATTTTTTTCGCTCCGATTTAACATCAGTTTTCCCCATTTGAATTCCAGCATAATAATCTATCAGTGTTGAAGCAATAATTAATAGCACATATTCTAGTTTCCAGCACATATAAAAATAATAACTCGCCAGTAGCAATAATATCCATCTCTTACGATCGGGAATTAAAAAATAAATAAATATTATTATTGGAAAAAAAAGTAAATAATGCAGTGAATTATACGCCATAAGTCCTTCCTTTAGTTAATATCTTTGCCACGATATATAATATTTTCATTAGTGTAAATCATCAAATACTACCATCGCATCAACACATCTTTCAGCAGTTTTCCCATCCCATAATTTGGGACGAAGCGGTGTGACTTTACTGTCCAAAATAGCGTTGTATTCTCTTCTAATTCTCGCAACATTATTGCCCACTAAAACACTCGCACCACCAAATTTCTGCAATGTTATCGGCCTTTCAGTATTCCACCGAAGCGTCAAACAAGGCGTCCCCAAAACGGTGCATTCTTCCTGTAAACCGCCACTATCAGTCAGCATAATTTGGGTTTCCATATTCAACTTTAACATCTCGTGGTAGCCGATTGGATTTAATAAAATTAGGTTTTCACAATTGGTGATTTTTTCCCATAATCCAAATTTTTGCAATTGCTTTCTTGTACGTGGATGAATCGACCAAATGAGCGGTATCTTCTGCACAACATCATTTAATATAAAATCCACAATCGCGGTTAAAACCTCATTTCTATCCACATTTGAAGGACGATGTAAAGTCATCAATGCAAAATCATCAGATTCCAATTTTACATTATTTTTAGAAGTCTTATTTTTTTGAATTATCTCGTTAATTTTTAGTTTCTGTGCTTTTTCTCGATTTGCTTCCAAAGTATCAATCATGATGTTTCCCACAAATTTTATCTTTTCTTTTGGGACACCTTCTCGAATCAAATTTTCGCTCGCCATCAAATCTGGTGTTAATAAAAGATCTGATAATCTGTCTGTAACTAATCGATTGATTTCTTCTGGCATTTTTAAATCACCCGAACGCAACCCAGCTTCAATGTGGCAAACCTTTACATGGTATTTTTTGGCGGTAATAGAACAAGCCAAAGTTGCATTCACATCACCAACTACGACTACCCAGTCCGGTTTTTCTTCTAACAAAATTTTTTCAAAAGCAATCATCGTTTTGCCAACCTGTTCTGCATGAGAACCAGAACCAATTTCTAAATTTATATCTGGCTTTGGAATACCAAGAGTTTTAAAAAATGATTGCGACATTTTGATGTCATAATGCTGACCAGTATGCACAAGAATGTGCTGAATATTTTTATCGTATTTTTTTACCGCTTTGATGAATGGTGCAATTTTCATAAAATTAGGGCGTGCACCAACTACTGAAATTATTTTCATTTATTCTTCCTTTTAAATCCTTCAACTATACAATCAATATGCTTAAAAACTTCATTCTGAATTTCTTTACTTATATCTTGTTGAGATTCTCTTTTTTTACTATTCTTTACATACTCATATATATCATCAGCTTCTCTTGATTTGAATTCCAATCCTTTCTCCTGCATTATAGAATCGACAGTTAGAAAAGTCTTACCTGGAAAAAAACTAACAGCAGGTGTACCCAATAATGCAGCTTCTCGAGCAAAAGTACCTGCACCAGTAAGCATTGCTTTTGTATACCAACATACATCCAATCCATTTAACGGTTCAACTGGAGTAAATATGTTTTCATATCCTTTTGCATATTTTTTTTCCTCTTTATAACGAGGCAAAAATAAGATATTTTCATTCTTAAAAACTTTGAATAGTTTTGGCACAATTGTCGTACTATTTTCTGGAACATAAGATGCTTTCAAATTTTCCGGACGAATTGTGATAAAATCCTCAAATGGTAATTGTTTTAAAAAATCTGAATTTGGCACAAAATCTGCAACATAAATATCTTCTTTGAATCCATCGTACAAAAAGATTTGCTCTCTCTTGACACCATATTTTTTGATAACTTTTTTAAAATCAAAATACGATGGAAAAATAAAATATGAACCTAATTTGTAAGAATGGTATTTGTAAGAAGTATCGTTATCGGTAAAAATTACTGAAGGTTTTTTGCGAAGAAAACTTACGATAGTTGTGTTCTGCCCACCAATCGAAACACTCACATCAAAATATGGAACTTTAATCATAAGTTTCATGATTCTAGATAATAAACCGATAACTTTTTTAAATTTATTTTTACCTTTATGGTCGCCAATAATTGTGTATGAAATATTATTTTTTTCCAAAAGTGGAATTGTCTCTGAAAAATCTCTGGCAGTAATAAAAATTTCGTGATGTTGCTCCAAATGTCTAATAATCGGCATAAAAAAATGTACATGAGGAGTATTGGTAATATCAATCCAAATTTTCATTTTATTGAAATTCCTTTATAACTTTTGCTGGGACACCAACTGCAACACAATGTGAGGGAATATCTTTTGTAACAACTGATCCTGCTCCAATTACAGCACCTTTGCCTATAGTTACACCTGGCATAATTATTGATTTAATACCAATATGGGCTCCTGCCTGAATGTCAATATTTCCAAATACAAGCGGGCATTCACCAATCCACATTTCTTTTTTATACCCTGAAATATCTCGTTTATGTGTCAAAAGCATACAACCAGCTGTAAGAAAAACATTGTCTTCAATTTTTACTCTACTTGGTCCATCATCATCAATATGAACATCTAAACCAATAAGGACATTTTTTCCAATTTCTACACCGCGTAAACGATGAAAAAATACACGCATAAAACTTGGGAAACTGTGTCTCGCAAAATGATGAAGTTGCCGTTTCCATAACCCATTAATTATTTCAAGCATTGTTTTATTTTTCTTCACTTTTTTTCCTAAATTTAATTAATTTTGCTGGAATTCCACCATAAATTCCATAAGGTTTAGTATCTTTTGTTAAAACTGCACCAGCGGCAATAATAGATCCTTTTGCAATTTTTAAACTTGGCAAAATTATTGCATTCAACCCAATCCACACATCATTTTCAATTATCGTTTGTTTTTGTGGTTTATTTTTTTGAAGTAACATCGGAGTTTTTGTATCATCAAATCGATGCATTTTTCCTAAAATTTGAGTTCGACGAGCAATCAAAACATAATCACCAATCTTCACATTATCTAATTTACAATTATCATTTATCCTGCAATTATCACCAATTGAAACATTATTTCCATCTCCAATATAAACATTATTTTGAATCCGACAATGCTTGCCTATTGGAATTATTTTCCTTAAAAGATTTATGCGTATTTTATTGAAAATTGTACCTCCTGGAAAAGCGTAATCTGGTAATTTAGAAGCAATAAGATAATATAAAATTAAATTAATATTTCGTATAAACTTTTTCATATTTATTCCATTCTCTTTCTTATTTTAGGATTGAAGGATTAATTTTCTCTAAAAGTTCACTCCAAAGATCAATAGCCATAGTTTGTGAATGTTCTTCGACAATTATAGCTCTAGCATTTTTCTTTATACTATCTAATTTATTGGAATGAATATAAGTATATTCCATTAATGAAATTAGATTCTCTGAATCTCCATATTCGTAAACAAAACCGGTTCTTCCATTGATTATAATATCAGATATATTACCGACATCAGTAGAAATTGCAATCAATCCGCAGGACATAGCTTCCATTAAAGCACATGGCAATCCCTCACTTTTAGAAGCCATGAGGAAAATTCTACTTTTCTGCAGTAAGGTTTTAGTATCAGATTGGAATCCCAAAAAATTTATATCTGTTGATAAACTAAGTCTTTTAGAATATTTTTCAAGGTTTGTCTTTTCAGGACCATCTCCAACTATTGCAAATTTAGCTTCAGGAAATCGCTGATTAATTTTACTAAATGCATCAATTAATAAATGTATTTGCTTTATGTAATTCAGTCTTCCAATAAATATAAAATCATATTCTTTTTTTTCATTTTGCGGTATAAATAAATCTGTATCTATAGTGCTATGAAGTAAATTTATCTTACTGGTTGATATTCCCTGTCTTTCCCAAAATTGTTTCGTATTCTTTCCAGGTACATTAATATATTTTGCTTTTTTTATTATTTGTAAAATAAAAGGTCTTAACAATTTCATTTTAGCATATTTTTGAATGAATAAACCTGTTTGAGAAAACGTAAAAGGTCGTTTTGTTAATGAAGCCGCTATAAATGCTATGATTGTATGTGGAACAAAGTGATAAGAAAGAATTATATCCGCTTTTAATTTTCTAGAATAATGTGCCAATATAAAAGGTGTTATCAGCATATTTAGAAATTTATACCGTAAGATTTTAGGTAAAATTATATACTTAATTTTATCAATCTTTGGACCTGGCTTCTTTCGAATTACAAAAATATTTTTCACTTTAGAAACTTTAGATAACGGTATAAACTTTGCCTCAAAAGTGCCTTTTCCCATTTTTGCTGAAGCGATAATATTCATAACTGTCTAAACCTTTGAAATGATAAACCTAAATTTCCCTGATTTAGAAACTGGAATCTTTTTAATGTAATTAGTGTTGATTGTTACACCTTCCCCCGTATGGTATCTCAAAATTTTTAATAATTTTTTATGATCTTCAGAGAAAAATTTATTTGCTTTTACAATATTAACATCTATCGAATCAATTGTATGTTGAATAATTTGGTAATTATTGATTTTGAAATTTCTAAAGATCAGTGTGAAGGCAGGTCCTCCCAACCTTATTCCGTTTGAAAATTTAATTATATCAGTCGTTCTTCCATCAATTTTGTCTAAAAGAGGTAGTTTGCGACCACAAGAGCAAACAATATCTGATTTTATACCTAAATCTCCTGGAGCATATCGCAGGGTCGGCATCGCATAATTCGTTAGTGACGTAAGAACAATTTCACCTGTTTTACCACTTTCTACTTCCTTATTATTTTCTACATCAAGGAGTTCCATGATGCTCGGCTCGGGACTTACATGTAAACCATTATGCATTTCACATTCATTTGCATTTGCACCTGCATCGGCACAGCCATAAGTATCAAAAACTTTGCAATTAAATGCAGCATTAATTGATTCTCTAAAACTTGGCTGTAAAACTTCCGCAGTAGTTATTACGCTTTTTATATCCAATTTTAAATTATTCTCAACAACATAATCGGCGAAAACAGCAACAGAACTTGGATAACCTCTTAAATAGTGAATATTTTCTCGCTCCACAATTTTAGCATATTTTCCTAACATAGCATCATCTGCATGAGTCATAGACATTGGATACATTCGATTAAATTTACTCCAAATTATTTTTTTAAAGTTTTTCTTCTGATCCGGGATTAACGATGCTCCAGCTAAAATTCCTATTTTATCTCCTAATGAATATCCACTCCAAGCCCATGCTCTAAATTTTAAACCCCAAGCCAAACTCCAACTAGATAAGTCACTATAATAAACTAATGGAACACCCGTAGTTCCCCCCGTACTTCTTATTTGTGGTTTGAACATATTGGCATTCAATGCCATAAAATCTTTTAAATTTTTTTTAATATCTTCTCTTCGAATGATCGGTAGTTTCTTTAGATCTTCCTTTGTTTTAAAATCTTTTGGTTTTAGTTTTAACTTTTTAAATATGACATTGTAGAAAGGAACATTCTCGTAAGCATGTTTTACTATCGCTTTTAACTTCTCATTTTGATAATTTTCAATCTCCCCTTCTGACCACCATTGGCTTTCGTTAAGGAATTTCATATTTTTTTTAATCGAGGTTCTTTCAACAATGTCCATCATTGTGAACAAAAATTTAGTTCTTAACATTAACTAATCCTTTTCAGCTAATTTGATGTTTGAAGTTATAAACCTAAATTTCCCTGATTTTGGTAGTGAGATTTTTTTAACAATTTCAAAATTTATATGAATTCCTTCTCCAGCATGATATTTTATTACATTATAAACATTATCAATATCTTGTTTTGAAGCTGAGCCTTTCACAATTTTTATTAATAACTCATCTTTTTTTGTTTGGATAATTTGAAATCTCTCAATGTTCAATGTTTCCAATGGAATAGATAATCCATTTAAGAATCTGCCATTTGATAATTTAATTATATCAGATGTTCTTCCGATAATTTTTTTTATTATTGGTAAATTTCTTCCGCATTTACATATTTCTTCTTTGGATTTGATAGCATAATCTCCAGGAGCATATCGAATAAATGGTAGCGAATAATTGAAAAAAGAAGTTAAAACTATTTCTCCTTCTTCACCTGGATTAACTTCTTCTCCCTGTGAATCCACGATCTCCAATATGGCTGTTTCACTTGAAAAATGAAGCCCGTTGTGATATTTACATTCATTTGCATTGCCTTGACCATCCGCTGAACCATAGTTATCAAAAATTTTACATTGAAATACTTTTTCAATCAGTTTTCGTTGATGATCAAGAAGCATTTCAGCAGTTGTTATTATTGTTTCTAATGGAACAACAGTATTTTCCTTCTCAAGATATTTTGAGAAGGAATAAAGTGCAGATGGATAACCTCTTAATATTTTAATATTTTTTTTAATAATTAATTCAGTATAGCTTTCCAAAATTGAATTATCTAAATGCATTATTGGCATATAATAGAAATTATTAATCCAAGTCCAGATTTTTTTTGAAAGGGTAATATTTTTATTCGGAACTAAAGCACCTCCAGCTAAAATGCCTACTTTATCTCCTGATTTATACCCCCCCCATTCCCATGACCTGTATTTTAAAGCCCAACCATGACCCCAAACTTTTCTGTCGATAAAAAAATGTAAAGCTATCCCAGTAGTACCTGAAGTAAATCTTTCAACAGGATCATATTTAAAACAATCTTTTGATAAAAAATCGTTCAAATTATTTTGTAAATCGGTTCTTCTAATTATTGGTAGTTTATATAGATCGTTTTTTGATTTTATATCTTCGGGAGAAAGATTCAATTCTTCAAATTTCTTTTGATAAAATGAAACATTCTTATATGCAAATCTAATGATACTTTTTAAATTCTCATTCTGATATTTTTCAATTTGAACTTTTGACCAATATTGACTTTCTAATAAAAAGTTATAATATTTAATAATATCCGTTT